>CATZIM010000040.1 GCA_958420075.1 uncultured Clostridia bacterium
CAAAATCCTTTGTAATGATAAGGATTTTGGCTTTCTTTGTTTTCTTATGAAGATGTCCCTAATCAGGTTGGTTCTTTTTTTCTTTTCACACTAGTTCTTTTACTGTGCTTCGTCCAGCAGGTTTACCACCAATCCGCTGACATCGGCTTCTTTTGTCAGAATGCCAACTTCATACATCCAGTCAGCGTTTTCCTGCCATACGGATGCTTCCTGATGCAGGAAAGGCGCGGATTCTGTTTCCATATCGGGCAGCAGGATTTCCATGCTCTGTCTTTCTACGTTTTCAGACAGAGGGAAGTTTGCTTCGTTCTGGTTGTCCAGCAGAATCTGCAATACTTCATCAGGGTTGTTCTTCATATCTTCAAAGCCTTTCTGGCAAGCACGGAGGAAGCCCTGATATTTTTCGGGATTTTCATTGATGGCATCTTTGTTTGCCAGAAACACCAGTTCATAGCCCTGAGGCACGCCAAAGTCTGTGGGATAGAAGTAATTTACTTCAAAGCCCTGTTCTTCCATCTGAGGCACTTCGTGGTTGACCATGTTACCGATGGTAGCGTCTACCTGACCTGTTGTCAGTGCGGACATCAGGTCGAAACCAACGTCGATGCATTCGCAGTCGTCAGCAGTCAAGCCTGCATTCTGCAGCATTGCCTGAATCTGTGCTTCAGACAGGACAGTACCTGCATAGCCGATCTTCTTGCCAGCCAGATCTTTTGCTTCTGTGATGCCGCTGTCTTTCAGGGAAATGACAACGTTCATGGATTTCTGTGTCACCGCACCGATGGAAACGATGGGCACATTTTCCTCACAGGAAGTCATGATGGCATCCTGCATGTAGTACACACCGGCATCTGCTTTGCCAGCAGCAGGCAGGGAAATGCCGTCATTGGTGTTGGCAGGGAACTGGATTACCAGATTCAGACCTTCTTCCGCAAAATAGCCTTTTTCCATGGCATCATACAGGAAGGCGTGTACCGCGTTGGGGTACCAGTCCAGCACAATGGAAAAATCCTCCAGCTGTGCTTCGTCGCCAGTGGTTTCGGCTGTAGTGTCTGCGGATTCTCCACTTCCGCAGGCTGTCATGCCGAATACCATAGCCGCTGCCATGAGCATCGCAAACAATTTCTTTTTCATCACTTAGATCTCCTTTCTCCATTTGATAAAACGATATTCCAAGACGGTAATGATCCCAACGGCAAGCATAGCCGTTATGGACAACAGCACCACAGGCGCGAAAACGCCTGCGCCGTCCAACTGTGTCATCATACGTTTGCTGAAGTAGCCCAGGCCTTCCTGTGCCCCCAGCCATTCGGCAATGGCAGCCCCGATGACGCTGAGGGGGATGGCCATTTTGATGGCGGAGAAAAAGTTGGGCAGTGCCGTAGGCAGTTTCAGCTTCCAGAAAATATCGGCTTTTGTTGCGCCGTAAGTCTGCAATAATTCTTCCATTTCCCGTTTGGTGGCTTTGAAGCCGTCAAAGACCGTAATGGCAATGGGGAAAAAGGTGATCAAAATGGTTACCAGCACCTTGCTCCAGATGGAATAGCCAAACCAGAGGATAAACAAAGGCGCGATGGCTGTGGTAGGGATGGTCTGGGATGCCACAATAACGGGATACAGCGCCCGTTCCACTTTTTCATTGGCATCCATGACAACTGCCAGCAAAATCCCCAGCACAATGGAAATCAAAAGCCCAATGGCAGTGACTTTCATGGTTGCAGGCAGATGCACCAAAAACAGGGGTTCCCGCAGCTCCCACAGCCGCACACAAATCTGTGTAGGTGACGGCAGGATATAGGCCGCGTCGATAATCATGGCGATGCCCTGCCACAGCAACAGCAGAACCACAGCTAGAATCACAGAAGGCAGATGTTTTTTCATGGATTCATCACACTCCTTCTGAGTTTTTCAATAAGTGTTTCTTTCAGTTCCACAATGTCAGGACGTTTCAAATCTTCACGATTGCGCGGGTAAGACAGAGGCACTTCCACCCGTTCCATCTGGGAGAAAGGTCTGTCCTGAATGATGTAAATGGTCTTGGAAAGGAAAATGGCTTCCTCTACGTCGTGGGTGATGAACAATATGGTTTTATGGTAATGCTCCCACTGATGCAGCAGCCATTCCTGCATATCCACACGGGTCAGATAGTCCAATGCGCTGAAAGGCTCGTCCAACAGCAGCAGATCCGCCCCGGACAGCAATGTACGGGCAAAGGCTACCCTCTGCTTCATACCGCCGGACAGGTCTTTGGGATACTTTTTGGCGTATTCAGAAAGTCCCACTTGTTCCAGCACTTCTTTGCAGCGTTTTTCCTGTTCTACCTTGGGGACTTTCGCCAGTTCCATAGGCAGGCAGATATTCTTTTCAATGGTGCGCCAAGGAAAGAGCAGGTCTTTCTGAGGCATAAAAGCACTGTAATTTTTCAATTCCTGCACAGGGCGGCCATCCACCAGTATCCGACCCTGCTGTAATTTTTCCAGACCATTGATGAGGCGGAAAATGGTGCTTTTGCCGCAGCCGCTGGCGCCGATGATGGACACGAATTCCCTGTCCTCCACCTGAAAATTCAAATTCCGCATCATGTCGAAGTCATCTTCGGCATAACGGAAGGATACATTTTCAAATTGCAGCATAACTTCTTTCGCTCTCCTTCTTTACATCTCCATGGCATAAGCCATATCCCAGAACAGTTTTTCATAGCGGCTGCATTTTACGAAAATATCAGTCAGATATGCTTCCTGTTCGGGAGTGATGTTTTCGCCCAGAGCGTCTACGCAGTCAATGATTTCTTTGGTACTGTCCGCATATTCCTTGCTGCTGTAGCCCTGTACCCATTCGCCGTAAAGGGGATGTTCCACAGCGCCGGGCACCTTCACATGGTGTTCCCCAATGACCTGATAGCTCCATGCACATGCCAGCACTGCCATGAGGATTTCCAGCGGGCCCCCTTTGTTTGCCACATCCAGCATATAGGAGGTGTAGGACTGGTTTGTCAGAGCGGAAGGTGTCTTTGCCACTTCTTCTTCGGTGATGCCCAGTCTTGCCATGTAAGTCTTATGTACGTTCATTTCGCCGTCCAGTACGTCATGCACCATACCGGCAAAGCGGCGCATCAGTTCCGGGTCTTCTGTTTTGATAACACCGAAAGCGAACACTTTGGCATACTGCAGCAGATAACGGTAATCCTGAATCATGTAAAAACGGAATTTTTCCACATCCAGTGTGCCTTCTGCCAGTTCTTTTACGAAAG
The DNA here is from genome assembly GCA_958420075.1 of uncultured Clostridia bacterium. Lineage (GTDB taxonomy): Bacteria > Bacillota > Clostridia > Lachnospirales > Anaerotignaceae > Anaerotignum. The sequence continues at coordinate 3,251 of CATZIM010000040.1, forward strand.
GCTGGTCTAAATAGCCCATCCAGATATCTTCCACACTTTTATAAAGACGTTCTGTCAATTTCATGTCCATTTTCCTCCTTTTTTCCACAAAAAAAATTCTTTCCCTCTTAGAAGGAAAGAATCTTATAACTTCCATATCATCTTGTATTGCTTCCCTCCGATGGTACTAACCACATCAAGTTCAAAGGGTTGGAATCTGCATTCCTCTCAGCCGCTCAAAGACGGCACCCCCAGCTTTGTATTCATTTTCTTTATTATAGTACAAAAGAAAAGCAATGTAAATGACTTTTTTGTATACACCATCCCTTTTTTCACACTTTCGCACAAAAAAAATAGTTCGCAGGCGAAATAATTTTACAGAAAATTCCCTTTACATTTTGCCAAAAAAGAATACACTTAGTATGACAACAACGAAATTTACAATATTTGGAGGTAAAAGGTAATGGACGACGATACCAAGCTGCTGAATCTGGCACTGGACGCCGGTGAGATCATGCTGACATCTGGCGCGGAAACATACCGCGTACAGGATACCATGCTGCGTATTCTTTCCGTCAGCGGACGAAAACACGTAGAAGCCCTGGCGCTGTCTACCATGCTCATTGTGAGCCTGCCCCGTGAAGAAAAGGGGCCCCTTTCCATGGCAAGAGGGGTAAGTGACCGCTCAGTTAATTTTGAGAAAATCTGTGCCGTCAACAACATGAGCCGCTCTTTTGTCGCTGGGAAAATCACCTTGGAAGAAGCCACACAAAAAGTGCTGGAAATCCACTACGCCCCGTCTTTTGCGCCATGGCAGCGGATTTTGGGCTATGCCCTCACGTCCGGCGGTCTGACCATGGTATACAACGGCACCTTCTGGGACGGCGTCGCCGCCTTTTTCATCGGCACCCTCCTGGGCATTATGACATATATCATGAGCAAACGAAAAACATCTTACTTTTTCAGTTCCTTTACCGGCGGTCTGCTGACAGGGTTATTGGCATGCCTGTTCCATTTGATTCTGCCTTTCACCCAGATCGATATGATGATTGTCGGCAGCATCATGCCCATACTGCCGGGCATTACCCTGACAAAAGGTATCCGTGACCTTTTGGAGGGCAATTTCATCAGCGGTAATGCCAAACTGATGGAAGCCTTCCTCATTGCCTGTGCCATCGCCGCCGGCGTCGCTATGGCTTTGAGTATCTTCCCCAATTTTTAAGATGTGCAGGAGGTTATTATGACAGACATCACATTGAAAATGATTGTATTTCAGGCAGCCTTTTCCTTCGTCGGCAGCTGGGGCTACTCCATCATCTGCAATGCTCCCAGAAGGGAACTGCTTTACAGCGGCATCAATGGCTTTTTGTCCTGGTTTGTATATATGATTGTCTTTTCCTATACAGAAAGCGCCACAACCGCTACACTCATTGCCACCATGGCCATCACTGCCACAGCGCGGTTCCTTTCCTACCACAGACAGGAACCTTCCATCCTGTACCAGATTCCCGGCGTACTGTCACTGGTGCCCGGTGCTGCGGTTTACAACACCATGCAGGCTGCCATCAAAGGCAATATCCTTTCCACCTATTCCAATGCTCTGACAGGGTTCAAGCTCTCCGGTGCCATTGCCATCGGTTCTCTGATCATTCTGGTATTGCCTTACAAGGCCTTTGAAATCTTCCCTCGTTTCGGGAAAAAGAAACAGGGCAACTGAAAAACGACAGAAAAAAAGCCGAAATCCTTTCTTAATAAGGATTTCGGCTTTTCTTATTTCAAAAAATTTCTTACAGTGCCATGGATTCCTGAGGGGCTGTGAAAGAATCGATTGTCACACTGCCGCCGCCCAGATAAAAGACTTCCATTTTGCCGTCGTCTTCACTATACATGCTGCGCAGGTCGGGATTCTGTTCCAGCATTGCAACTTTTGCTTCCCGGCTGTTATCCCAAATTACATTGCCGTTGATACGAATCCATGTGCCGTCGGGATGCATGGCACATACTTCTGCCAGAGGGTTTTCTTTCAGCTGGCGATATACTTTTTTTGTATTTGCAGTCATCAGATATACGTGATTCTGGTACAGAGCCACAGCGCCGAAAGGACGTACACGGGGCTGGTTGCGCTCACATGTTGCCAGATAAAAAACTTTACATTCTCTCAAATATTCTACAGGATTTTTCATACTTCTACCGCCTTTCTTTTGTTTTTTACGTTTACCATTTCATTATCTTCTGTTATGATAGAAAATACAAGTACGATTTTTTTCTATACCTAGTATAGTAAAAGATACTAAGGAGGCATCCTCATGGAACCAGAAAAACGAAATCCCTGCCCTTTTGTCACTGCCCAGAAACTGCTGGCAGGCAAATGGAGCATCCTCATCCTGCACCTGCTCCACGGACGAACCCTGCGGTTCGGGCAATTGCAGAAACAAATGCCCAAAATGACCCACGCCACATTGTCCAAACAGCTGAAATTGCTGGAAGCCAGCGGTTTGATTGTCCGCACAGAATATCCCGGCGTGCCGCCGAAAGTGGAATACAGCGTCAGCCAGATCGGCGAGGCTTTTTACCCCGTGCTGGACAGTCTGGAAGCCTTCGGCATGGCCTATACCCAGTGGCAGAAACAGCAGACAGACGAGAAAAAACCGGAAACTCTATAAAGCAAATTTCCCTTAAGAAAACAAATTCCAGTAAAATAAAAAGCTGAAATCCTTATGATACAAAGGATTTCAGCTTTTTTGTTTTCTTATAATTCCCTTCTGCCTTCCAGTGCTCTGGAAAGGGTCACTTCGTCCACATATTCCAAATCGCCGCCTACAGGCACGCCATTGGCAATACGTGTCACCTTTACCCCCATGGGTTTCAGCAGACGGCTGATATACATGGCCGTTGCTTCCCCTTCCACATTTGGGTTGGTGGCAAGGATGACTTCCTTCACATTCTCGTCCATGCGCTTCACCAATTCCGCAATACGGATATCATTGGGGCCTACGCCTGTCATGGGAGAAATAGCACCGTGGAGTACGTGATAGACACCGTGGAATTCTCTGGTGCGTTCATAAGCCGCCATATCTCTGGGGTCCTCCACCACCATGATGGTGCCGTGGTCCCGGTTTGGATTGGCGCAGACGGGACAAGGGTCTTCGTCTGTGAGATTACAGCAGACAGAGCAATAATGGACCTGCTGTTTCGCTTCCAGAATGGCACCTGCAAGGGCTGCCACTTTTTCCTCAGGCATATGGATGATATGAAAAGCCAGACGCTGTGCCGACTTGCCGCCGATGCCCGGCAGACCTGCCAGCTGCTCAATGAGTCTGGTAATGGGATTTCCGTAGTAATTCATGGTATCCCTCTTTTTCTTAGAACATGCCGCCCATGCCCATGCCGCCTGTCAGTTTGCCCATGGCATTGTTATACATTTCGTCTGCCTGACGGATGGCTTCGTTCACTGCGGACAGGATCAGGTCTTCCAGCATTTCCACATCATCGGGATCTACTACATCAGGGTTGATTTTCAGTTCTTTGATTTCTTTTTTGCCGGAAATAACAACTTTCACAGCACCGCCGCCGCTGGTCATTTCCAGTGTTTTTTCGTTGAGTTCTTCCTGCATGGCAGCCATCTGTTTCTGCATTTTCTGCGCCTGTTTCACCAGGTTGTTCATGTTCATGCCGCCCATGCCGGGGAATCCGCCTCTTGCCATATTTCATAACCTCCTAAAAGTTTTGATTTTTACCATATCGTTTCTATTTTATATAAAAAGTGCCGGAACTGCAAGTGTTTTTAGGGTTCCATATCCGCTTCGGGGAAATATCCGCTCATGATGCTTGCCCATTCAGGATCGTTTTCGTCAGAAGCCGCTTCCTCCTCTGCGCCGTAATTGGCTTCCCGCCACTGGTCATAAGCGGCTTTTTCCAATGTTTGCAGCTGGAATGTCTTGCCTGTCGCTTTTTCCAGCTCCTCAGTGATCTGGGGCAGATATTTCTGCACCATGTCCGCCAAGGCGCCGTATTCGCAGACCAGATACACATTGTCATCCTCTTTGAAGCCGATTTCCACCCGGGACAGCTTGCTTTTCAGAATGGGGTCACCGATTTCATTGCGGAGCAAAGGCCATTCTTTCTGCAAATTTTCCTTATCCTCCGGCAGTGCAGGTGGTTTCCGCTTTGCCTTGGGCTTTTCTTTTTTCACAGCACCATCGGAAACCTGTTCTGTGACAGTGACTGTAACACCTTCCGCCACTTTTCGCTCCAGTCCTGCCAGTCTTGCCGCCAATGCGGTCAAGTCTGTATCTGCCCATGTGGAGCAAAGGCGCAGGATTTCCACTTCTAACAGGATACGCTCATTGGAAGCGTATTTCATGTCGTTCTGCAAGCCGGAAAACCGCCCAATCCAGTAAGTCAGTTCCGCAGGGGAAAGACCTTTCGCCTGCTGCTGCAAACGAGCGGCGTTTTCCGCAGACAAGTCCAAAATACGGGCATTGTCGGGCACCGTGGATGTGACCAGCAAATTCCGCAGATGCACCAAAAGCTCCGTCACAAACTGCTTTACATCACGGCCTGCCAGCAGCATTTCCTCCACCAGTTCCATGGCTTTGGCGGCATTTTTCTGCTTCAAAGCCTCTGTCATGTCAAAGAACACCGTTTTGTCAACGGCACCCACCACATCCTGTACTTTTTCCAGTGTCACTTCCTCGCCGCTGTAAAAAGCAAGGCACTGATCCAAAATGCTCAAAGAGTCACGGAGAGAGCCGTCCGCCAGCTGTGCCACATACCGCAGAGCATCTTCTGTTGCCGCAAGTCCTTCTTCACTCAGATATTTCATCAGTGTATGGGCAATATCATCGGCAGTGATGCGACGGAAGTCGAACCGCTGACAACGGGAAAGGATGGTGGCAGGCACTTTCTGAGGGTCAGTAGTCGCCAGAATAAAAATGACATGTGCAGGGGGTTCCTCCAATGTTTTCAGCAATGCATTAAAAGCACTGTTGGACAACATATGCACTTCGTCGATGATATAGACCTTGAATGTGCCTTCTGTGGGAGGATATTTCACTTCTTCCCGGATTTCACGGATGTTGTCTACGCTGTTGTTGGAAGCGGCGTCGATTTCCATAACGTTGACACTGCGCCCCGCCAGAATATCCTGACAGACTTTACATTCGTTGCAGGGTTCCCCATCTTCTGTGGGATGCAGGCAGTTGATGGCACGGGCGAAAATCTTCGCTGTGGATGTTTTGCCGGTGCCTCTGGTGCCGCAGAACAGATAGGCATGGGAAACACGCCCTGTTTTCATCTGATTTTTCAGTGTTTTCACAATATGATCCTGCCCCACCACGCCGGCAAAGACGTTGGGGCGGAATTTTCTGTATAACGCCGTGTAAGACATGGCGATTCCTCCTTCATAACGCCTGAAAAACAGGCGGAAATGTCCCAAAGGGACAGATACAGTATAGCATAGGGCAGGGGAAATGAAAAGGCAGGGAAAATGTTCTAAATCAGTTTCCAAACGTGGAGTTTCCCTTGTTTTTGCAGTTTTTCTGCATATTCCAATGAAACATACGCCCCTCCGGTAATATTTTTCACATAAGCAATCACAAAATCACTGTGTGCAATCATATATCTGTTTAATCTCGGAATCGCAACCCGATATGGCACCATTTCTTGACCTTCTGGAAGATAACTTCCATCAAAATATGCTGGCAATTCTAATTTTTTCTTTGGATAATATGCCAAACATAAATATAAAGATATATTGGCGTATTTTTTCTTACAAACACCTACAGCCTTTCCTGCCATAAAGTCAAAACTTCCATGGTTTCCCACATAAAATTCTGTAACCCCAAACTCCGAAATATGTTGCTCTATCACATCACATAAACCATCATATATTTCAAACGGTGCATCCCGATGTCCAATAAAAAAACACTTTCCACCCAATACCATCACTCCAATTCGTATTATTACAATGATACTTTGTAATAATATTACCATGTTTATTACTGCTATACAATTCCCTAAACTAATGGTAACAGGTGGTGATAACATGCAGCAGAAAAAAGAAATCAATATCCAAATGGGCAGCCGTATTCGCAAAGCGCGTTTACAAGCAGGTCTAACCCAAGAGGCTTTTGCCGAACTTTTGAATCTTGGACCCAAGCATATTTCCGCCATTGAGCGAGGCATCGTAGGGCTTTCCATGGAAACCCTCCAAAATATCTGTCAAGTGCTGCATGTTTCCGCAGACACCCTCCTTTTTGGGGATATAGAAAAATCTCCGGCAGATGCCCTCTGCCAGCGACTTGGGCGGCTTTCTCCTGAAGAATTTACCCAGATAGAAGAAATCATCAATAAAATACTGGAAATTTTCGCAAAAAAATAACCGAAAGAGAAATATCTCTTTCGGTTTTCTTTTTTATAGGAATCCGTGCATCTGCTGTTGTCACTGCCAACCATGCGTAACCTCCTTCTGAAGCTCCATCCAAGCGACCTTGCGACACACGAGAAGTTGACTGCTTAGTGCTGCTGCCTTCCGACCCTGACACGGTTCACAGGCTCCTGTTGTGCAAGACTTGAACTTCAACGCCCCTTCCAAAGGGCAGACCATTTTTGGACGGCGCCGAAAGCAGACGTCACCCCCACTGTAGCGGATTGTGGGTGCAGGGTACCGCTAATCCCCCGGCTAGCACGGAAATTTTACCGTTTTCAAAAATGCCATTATAGTATACATAACAACGGGCTTTCTGTCAATGGAAAATTCCGCAAAAGGCGTATTTCCGGCAAAAACCCTTGATTTTTCTGTGTTATGCTTCTGTTTCCGGCTGTTTTTCCGCTGTTTCTTCCGCGGCTTTGTTTTTGCGGAATCTACGGAAAAACCGCTTCATAATCTCGCTGCATTCGGGCTGCAAAAGGCCTTCTTCCACTTCCACCTGATGGTTGAAGCGCGGCTCATTGAGCAAATCCAAAATAGACCCGGCGCAGCCTGCCTTGCTGTTTCTGGTGCCAAATACCACTCTGGGAATCCTTGCCTGGACGATAGCGCCGGCACACATGGGGCAGGGCTCTACGGTCACATACAATGTGCAGTCTTCCAGCCGCCAATCCCCTACGATGCCTGCCGCCTCATTGATGACGTCGATTTCCGCGTGGCGCAGGGGATTTTTTGCCGTATTGCGCATATTATGACCACGGGCAATGATTTCTCCATTCCGCACCATAACGGCGCCAATGGGCACTTCCCCTTCTGCCAGAGCTTTTTCCCCTTCCAGCAGGGCTTCTTTCATATAATACAAATCCTGTTCTGTCATAGTATTTCCTCTTTATGTTATTCCGCAGCCTGTTCTGCCATGCAAAGAGAACCATTCCGCTCCTCAATGTCTGTCACCAGCCAGTAGTCATCCAGCCCGTCGCTGTTCAAATCATAGGGATAGATGCACTGTCCGTACACAATGTCCTCATTGGAGGAACGCA
>CATZIM010000041.1 GCA_958420075.1 uncultured Clostridia bacterium
TGTTCAAGCGTACCTGCGTCATGACCGTTCAGATTGAAATAGCTGTGGTTTGTCAGGTTCAGCACCGTATCTGTATCGCAGACTGCCTGATATTCCACACAGAAACGATTTTCATCATCCAGACGATACCGTACTTCTGTGCAAAGGGTGCCGGGATAGCCTTCTTCTCCATTGGGGCTGGTGTAACGCATGCAAAGGGCATCGTCCTCCACATCTGCTGTCCAGACTTTTTTGTCAAAGCCTTCTTTGCCGCCATGAAGATGGTTTGCACCGTCATTACAGTGCAATTCGTATTCCACACCATTGAGGACGAAACGACCTTTGCCGATACGGTTTGCGAATCTGCCTGCTACTGCACCCATAAATTTATCCTGGGCTTCATAATCCGGCATGGTGTCATAACCCAACACCACATCTGTTCCTGCGAATTTCAGGGACTGTACTGCTGCGCCGTATGTGAGGATGGTAACTTCTGTCCCCACACTGTTTTTCAGGGTAAAGGCGAAAACCGCTTCCCCTGTCTTTGTCTGTCCGAAAAGACGTTTTTTGATTTCCATATCCTTCTCTCCTTAATCATATCAGTCATATATCATCATTCTTGCCGCACCATAAATGCCGGCATCATTTCCCAATTCAGCCAGTTTGAATTTTGTATCTTTCTGGGTGTGGAAAGCAAATGTACGGAAATATTTCTCGATGGGGTCTGTCAAAAATCTCCCCGCTTTTGACACACCGCCGCCAATGAGAATCAATTCCATATCTGCCAGCGCACAGCATCCAGCCAGTGCCATACCCATGGTCTTTGCCATAAAGTCAAACACTTCCATCGCCAGCGCATCCCCTTCTTTTGCCGCATCAATGACATCTTTTGTGGTCAGATCAGCTTTGCCGCGCAGAATGGAAGGTGCATCTGTTTCCGCCAGTTTTTTCTGTGCCATGCGCAGAATGCCTGTTGCGGAAGTATACTGTTCCAGACAGCCGCAGTTTCCGCAGTTGCAAGGTTCTGTTTCCAGCGGATTGACGCAGATATGTCCCACTTCTGCCGCACTGCCGGTGACACCGCCATGAATCTTGCCATTGAGAATCAGGCCGCCGCCGATACCCGTGCCAATGGTAATCATCAACACATTGTCATATCCTCTGCCGCCGCCTTTCCATACTTCTCCAAGGGCTGCCACATTGGCGTCGTTTCCTGCTTTTACTTCAAATCCTGTCAGAGCTTTCAGTTCTTCTGTCACATGCATAATTCCCCAGCCCAAATTCACACAATGGTTTACTACACCATCATCTGTAACAGGTCCGGGAACGCCAATGCCTGCCCCTTTGACAGATGTTTTATCAATGCTCCGTTCTTTCAATTTTTCTTCCAGACTTGCGGCAACATCCGGCAGGATAGCTTTGCCGCCGTTTGATGTATTGGTCGGGATTTCCCATTTTTCCACCAATGTGCCTTCCGTTGTAAACAGACCGATTTTCACAGTGGTACCGCCTACATCAATGCCAAAAACATAATCCATTTCTACACCTCATGTATATCTGATTTTTGCAGTCCGCTATTTCACGGTGCAAATCAATTTTTCTGTCACTCGGAGACATTATACCATACTTTATATGAAATGTCTTTGTGCAATCTCCATGAGTTCCTATCCCTTATGTTGCAACATTGATACAAATGCACCCCGGCTTTTCCTTTCCTTTACATGCTTATGCGGCAGAAATTTCGGACATGCCAAAAAAAGATGGTTCTTTCCATATTTTCCATAGAAAAAGCCCCGCAGACCCTTTTGTCTGCGGGGCTTTCTTGCTGATATCATTACAATTTCTGATGGATAAATTTCATTTCTTTCTTGCAGTCTTCTCTTTCTTCCAGTTCCGGATGCTCTGCCAGATACTTTCTTGCACCTGTACGGTTGGCTTCAGAAACCATAGCCAGAACTTGCAAAATATGGTAATAGTGTGCAAATTCCGGATTCTGTCTTGCTCTGTCAAAATCGGTTGCTTTCAGAACCAGCAGTTTTCTTGCCGCTTCGTCTTTATCCAGATGGAACAGTGTCAGTCCCAGCATGATATAATACTCCTGGGCCATGACGGTATTCAATCCCTTTGGAGGCACTGTCAGAAGGCGATTTTTGGCTGTTTCATAGTCACCTTTTGCCATATAGCCCTTGCCGATCTGTGTCAGCAGCATTGCCTGCATAGCACGGCTTCTCTGCCCCTGCAACGCCTTTTCCATAGATTCGATATATTTATCGGGTTCCTGCTGCAGCAAAGGATTCATGGCTTTCACTTCTTTTTCCAGATCCTGCAGATACTGTTTATTCACAAATACGCCGCCCACAAAAAAGCCCGCAATGATGATGCCATAAAGACCCCAGAATGCTTCACCCAAAGCACCTGTCGTCTGCAGCCAAATGGCAGCGATCAAAAACACCAGCAGAAGTGCCCAATAGATTTTTCTTGCTTTCATAGTAATTCTCCCAACCTCTTTCTTCCTTATAAGACAAGTAATCACGCAGAAGAATACCACAGCCAGCGCCTAAGTGCAAGGGTTTTTCCAAAAAACATGCCCCTTTATACATTTTTTTCCATAAAATCTGTTTTTGCAATGGTTTCTTCCAGCAATGCCCCAATATCTCCCATCAAATCTATGCAGTCCAGTTTTCCTGCAGAAAGGGTTGGACAGTCCATAGCTCCAAATTTTTCCCGAAAAGCCAGCAGAAAAAACAGCCTCTGTTTTTTTGCTTCTTCCGGCTCAAAAAGAATCCCCAGTACCATGATGGCAGCCACCAAGGCACTGCAGATGCCGCCAATCCCAAAACCGCTGCAAACAGCCCCACAGCTGTCTATCAGTTCTTTTGACAAAGGAAAACCATATTTATCTGATGCTGCCCGCAATAACGCCAAGGAGCAGTTTTCGCCCGCTCTGCAATATGCCATTGTTTTTTCTTTCATGAATGATTCACCTCATTTTTCCTCCTGTCCTATGATATGAAGAAAATCAGGTTCTGTCCCCCTCTTGACAAAAATTCACGGAAGTTCTATACTTCATTTAGTTTGATTTCCAACTAATTACAAAGGAAGTGTTTCCATGAATTACGGAGATTTGCATTATTTACTGCTTCTGGCATTCAACCGCTCTAACAAAGCCATTGTACGCCAGACAGCCAAAGGGGACCTGCTGCCCGGTCAGCCAAAAATACTGGAGTTTCTCTGGGAACATCCCGACTGTACCCAAAAAGAGATTTCTCTGGGATGCGTTCTGGACAAGTCCACTGTTACCAGTCTGGTTGCACGCATGGAACAGCAGAACTATCTTACCAAAGTACCTGATCCATCTGATCGGCGCAATTACCGCCTTTCTCTCACAGAAAAAGGAAAGGAAAAAGCTCTGGAAGTGCGAAAAGTCTGTGCTTATGTTGATAAAATCGCATGGCAGGACATTCCGCCGGAGGAACAAAAACAATTTCTGAAAACATTCCAGAAAATCCTGCTGAATTTAGAAACTTTGGAGGCGACAATATGAAAAAACTCATTTCCCGCTATGTTTGGTTTATATTGGGCATTCTCATCAACTCCTTCGGTATCGTTTTCATCACCAAAGCCAGTCTGGGAACTTCCCCCATTTCCAGTGTGCCTTATGTTTTAAGCTTTCGTTTTCCCCTTTCCTTTGGTGCATTCACCTTTCTGCTGAACATGCTTTTCATTCTGGGCGAAGTGATTCTGCTCCGCAGACAATTCCGCCCCTATCAATATCTGCAAATCGTGGTAAATATGATTTTCAGCAGCTTCATCGACATCAGTATGACACTGTTGGAAAGCTTCACTCCTACCCATTTTGCAAGCCAGATTCTTTCCCTGTTGGTAGGATGCACCATACTGGCATTGGGTATCTGTATCGAAGTTGCCCCTAATGTGCTGGTAGTTCCCGGTGAGGGCATCGTCAAAGCCATTTCTCAGGTCAGCCGCAAAAAATTTGGCAGCGTCAAAGTCATTTTTGACGTCACATTGATTTTAACTGCTGCATGTCTTTCCCTGCTGTTTTTCCGCCATTTGAATGGCTTGGGCGTCGGCACCATCATTTCTGCGCTTTTGGTAGGCAGAATCGTAAACTTTATCCAGAAGCACTTACATATTCTGAAACGTATCCCAACAGCCGCATAAATCAATACAAAAAAGAAGGTATGCTTTAGAGGCATCTTCATAAGAAAACAAAAAAGCTGAAATCCTTATCATACAAAGGATTCCAGCTTTTTTACTGAGATTATATTGGTTATGTTTTCTTCTGAAGACAACCGTCGCAATTTTCCTTAAGGGGAAGGTGCTTTTCATACCTTCTTTTTTATGTTCTTATAAAATATTTGCCTCAGGCACCGCAAGCGCCTTCCACTTCGTCTTCTGGCACCAGTTTTGTTGCAAGAGGACGATATTTGCCGCTTTCCCAGCGATGGTTCTGGCTGTGAATCCACAGATAACATACTGCTGTGAAGATAGCACCCACAATAAAGGATGTCAAACCTTCATTGATGATGGGCACAAGAGGTGCTACCACAAAATAGCCAAGCACCAGACCCAGCACCAGACCCACAAGAGGAATGCCATACATAATCAAAATGGCATGCATGAAAGCATTATCCTGCAGTTCCAGTTCTACCCAGTCGCCCACTTCTGCTTCACACAGGTTCTGGGCTTCAATGTCCATATCATTTTCCATCATACCGCTCAGGCATGCACGGCATTCGCCGCATGCTTCCTTACGAACGATATGAACTGTTACAAATCTGCCTTTGGTTTCTGTAACCAAACCTTTCATATCTATTCCACCTTTCTGTATCCAAACCCGTATCTACGGGTTATTTTGTTTTGTGACTCAAGATATTGTACCATAGGCACATCATAAAGAAAAGTGATTTTTGCACAGAAAAATTAATTTTCCCTTTGTTTTATGGCTTTTTGTTCGTACAATCGGAAAAAGAAATTTTTCAGTAATGCTCCAAGGGGCACCGCGAATAAAAGCCCCCAAAATCCGAAAAATCCGCCAAAGACAGCCAAGGACAGCAACACCAGAACAGGATGGAGTTCCACACGGCTTCCCACTACTCTCGGCACAATGACAGCACTGTCCAGCTGCTGCAAAAGCAAAATGGCTATGGCTGCATACACTGCCCGCATGGGTTCCGAGCTGAATAATCCCGACAATACGGCAAGCAAAAACGCCACCGCCGCACCGAAGTAAGGAATGAGGTTGGAAAAACCGGAAAATATGCCAATGACCACACCATAGGGAATCCCAATGATCCAGAACGTGCCGGCAAAAAGCGCTCCCATAATAGCCGCATCCACCAATTGTCCGCACAAATACCCCATGACTACTTCATAAACTTCTGTAAAAAATCCAGAAATTTTTCCCGTTCTGTGCTGCCCCAAAAACACATTGCCTACCTGTCTCAGAAAAAACTGGACATTTTCTTTTTCCGACAGAAAATAAAAAGCTGCGGCAAAACCAATGGCTGCGTTGAGAATCTGTCCGCCCGCCTCCGGCAAAGCACCTGCTGCCCGCAGAACGCCATTTTCGATGGCTGCGCTGACTTCCGTAACTGCCGTTGTCAAAATGCCCTCGGCGTTTTGCAGCAGACCATATTCTGCCAGCTTCAGCTGGAGCAGTACCAGCCAATCCCCCGCTTGCCGGGTAAAATCCCCTGCCTGCTGTGCCAGACTTTCCAAATCCGCCGTGCCCAGACCACGCACAACACCACAAATCAACAAGGTAATCACCCCAAAGACAAGCAAATAAGTGATACCCGTCCCCATACGCCGATTTTTCACGCGCGCCTTTTGTTTTGCCGTCAGGCGTTTTTCATAAAATCTTTGCCAGAATGCCACCAATGGCTCCAGTACCACCGCAATGCCTACAGACCAGAAAAAGGGCGCAAAAACGGCGAGGACATGCCTCGCCGTTTCTAATATGACATTTTTCGCAGCGGAAAGGTGAAAGACAACCGCTCCCAGCAGTACCAAAACACCTGCTGTCAGAATCACGTGAAATCCGATTTCCAGATATTTTCTGTTCCATGGCAGCCGCAATTGTCATTCTCCCTTTCTGCCTTTATTTTTTTATTTCATCTGTTTCAGTGCTTCTTTCAGGAAATCCCATGTACGTACAGTGGAAGAAATGGAAAGACGTTCTTCCGGTGTGTGTACGTCAAACATGTTAGGTCCCAAAGATACCATATCCAGCCAAGGCATTTTTTCTGCAAACAGACCACATTCTACACCAGCGTGGATTGCTGTCAGTTTGGGTTCTCTGCCTGTTGCTTTACGGTAAGCATCCTGCAGCAGTACCAGCAGTTTGGAATCATCGCTGTATACCCAGCCGGGATAGTCGTTGCTGCTTTCTACGGAAGCGCCGCACAGCTGTGCAATGGCTTCGATCTTTCTGCAGATAACTTCTTTTCTGGATGCAACCGCACTGCGGACAGCACTGTCGAAGTGAACGCCTTTTTCATCTGTGCATACAACACCGATGTTGCTGGAGCTTTCTACCAGACCTTCAATGTCCATGCTCATGGTTTCTACACCAAAAGGAATCAGCAGCAGGATGGAGATGACATGGCTCTTTGTTCCTTCTGTCATCACTTCTGTCACTGCTTCATTTGCTTTTTCCCATGTGATCATCATATCCGTTTCGGTGCGGTGATATTCCTGTTTCAGTACTTTTTCCATTTCCGCAACGATTTTTTCTGCTTCTTTTGCAGCATCTGCTGTCATAGTCAGAACAGCGTCTGCTTCTCTGCAGATGGCATTGTCCATCTTGCCGCCTTCTACGCGCACCAGAGAATATGCCACTTTGCTCTGCAGTTCATCCAGCAGTCTGCCCATGAGTTTATTTGCGCTTGCACGCTGCAGATTGATGTCGCTGCCGGAATGACCGCCTTTCAGACCTCTGATCTGCAGTACATAAGCTTCTTCGCTAGCTTTCACAGCTTCTTTTTCCACAGGCAGTGTCACCTGTACTCTTCTGCCGCCGCAGCAGCTTACCAGGAATTCGCCTTCTTCTTCAGAGTCCATATTGATGAAATAAGTACCCTTCAGATCAGAAACATCCAGTGCTTTTGCGCCGTCCATGCCTGTTTCTTCGTTTGTGGTGAACACAGCTTCCACAAAAGGATGTTCCAGTGTTGTGCTGTCCAGCACTGCCAGCATGAATGCAACAGCAATACCGTTATCTGCGCCCAGAGTTGTGCCTTTTGCACGAATCATATCACCATCGATTTCCAGCTGCAGAGGGTCTTTTGTGAAATCATGTTCCACACTGCCCAGTTTTTCACATACCATGTCGATATGTCCCTGGAAAATCACGCCGGGAGCCTGTTCATAGCCAGGTGTTGCAGCTTTTTTCACTACTACGTTATCCGCTGCATCTCTGCGGCATTCCAGTCCTCTTTCTTTGGCAAAGTCTACGATATACTGTGCCAGTGCAGCTTCGTTGCCGCTGCCGTGAGGGATTTTTGTGATTTCCTCAAAATAATAAAATACTTTGTCTGTTCCCAAAGCATCTAAAACGCCCATTGTTTGTGCCTCCTTCTTTTTTCTTTGTCAAACAACTCCTTTATGGTACCATTCTTTTGCCATTCTGTCCACCATTGCCGCCTTCCTTTTGCCCATAAAAAAGAAAACCATAAAAGAAATTTCCCTTTTTCTTGATTTCTCAATGGGAATTACAGCAGGTATTCAGAAGAAAACACGGCTAATAAATCCTGTAAAAATAAGAAAGCCGGAATCCTCAGTATCATAAGGATTTCAGCTTGCTTTGCTTTCTTATGAAGAAGCTCCGAAAGAACCTCTGTTTTCGTAGTTTTCCAACTTCTGATTATTTTTCATCAGAAACATCATATTTTTTGATGAATGTTTCCAAGTTCTCAAAATCCCCCATGCGCCCTTTGATTTCTTCATGAGACCAATCCCACCAGCGAATCCGTTCCAAAGCGGCGATGATATCATCAGAAAAACGCATACGAATCTTTTTTGCAGGCACACCTGCCACAACCGTATAAGGCGGTACATCATGGGTCACAACGGCGCCGCTGCCAACCACCGCACCATTGCCGATAGTCACCCCCGGCATAACTGTTACGCCATGTCCCAACCACACATCATTCCCAATATGCACACGGGATTCCTTTCGCCATGCAAAAAAAGCCGCGTCATCTTCTCCAAAGCCAAACTGTTTCCGGCGATAGGTAAAATGATGCTGTGCTGGACGGGTATAGGTAGGATGATTGCCGGGATTGATGCGTACAAAACTTGCGATGGAGCAGAATTTCCCAATATCCGCCGCAAAAATCTGATTATACCCCGCACAATAGGTATAATCCCCAAAGGTCACATCTTCCAGTTCACTGTGGGCCTGCACCTGTGTGTAACGTCCCAGCTTGGTGTCAATGAGCACCACGTCATCTTCTATATTGTCGTATTCTTTCAGCACAAAGCCTCTACCCCGCTTTCTTCCGCCAGATATGTGCCCAAATCCGGCGCCGCTTTTTCATATTCTCCATGAAAATCACTGCCGCCTGTCAAAAACAGACCGTACTCATCCGCATATCTGCGAATCTTTTCACGGGCCTCCGCATTATTTGCGGGATGGTTCAGTTCCAGACCTTTCAAACCTGCTTCTACCAGTTTTGGAATCAAGCAGAAATTCTGCTGCTGTCCGCTGTGGGCAAGGACTGCTTTTCCGCCTGCCGCCGTAATGACCCGAACAGCTTCATAAGGGTCCAGATACTTAATATCGAAATGGCAGATACCATTATTTTTGAACACACGCTGATAAAATTCACCGAACATATCCGGTGCTTGTCCTGTCTGCACTAAATATTCCATGATATGCTGTTTATAAATATATTTGCCATCTGCACGATGGATTTTATCCAAATCCACATGATAGCCATGCTCCTGCAAAACGGCAATCTGTTTCATGGAATTTTCATGTCTGGCTTTCAAAAGAGGATGCACAAAATCCTCCACCAATTCCATATCCTGTATGCCATATCCCAAAACATGCACCCGTTTATCCACTGTATAGTCATAGGCAGAAATTTCAATGCCCGGAATCACTTTCACAGGCAGTCCCTCAGGAATCTGAGATGCATGAGAAAGGGTATCGTGGTCTGTCACCGCAATGACATCCAGCCCCTTTTTCGCTGCCAGTTCCGCCAGTTCCGCAATGGTATAGCTCCCGTCAGAAACACGGGAATGCATATGTAAATCTGCTTTCATCATTGGAACGTCCCCTCCGAAATATTGAATACCTTATCGCACAATCCATCCATGAATTCCAGGTCATGGAAAATACCGATCATGCTGGTGCCTTTTTCTTTCAGCTGCATAAGCATATCTTTTACCAGAATCTTTGTTTTATTATCCAAAGACGCTGTAGGTTCGTCCAGCAGCATCAGTCTGGGCTGTTTTACCATGGTATGGGCAAGGTTCAGACGCAGGCGTTCCCCACCGGAGAATGTATTGGGATACAAATCCCACAGAGGTTCCGGCAGACGGAAATACCGCAGCATAGCTTCTGCTTTTTCTTTTGCTTCCGCCGCATCCACACCTCTTTCCAGCAGTGCGTTCATAACATGTTCTCTGGCTGTGGTACGGGGCATCACGTTCAGGAACTGGGAAACATAACCAATCTCATTTTTCCGCAGGAACAGAATCTGTCTTTCTGGTGCTGTGGTCAGTTCCACTTCCCCAAAGGCTTCACTCTGATAAGTGATTTTGCCTGTAGATGCCAGATATGTACGATGAATACATTTCAATATGGTAGATTTTCCGGCGCCGGACAGACCTACAATACCGATAAACTGTCCCTGTTCCAAAGTAAAGTTAATATTCTGACAGGAATGGATTTCTTTCTTTGCGTTATGCAGATAAAAATTCTTTGCCAGATTTTCGATTTTCAGAATTTCCATAATTACCTCCTGTATTCCACCCGAGATGTGGTACGTCCATCTACCAGCACATGGGTGATGACGGGATAGCCGTCCAAAATATCAATGATGAGCAAATCCGCTTTTTTTCCGGGAGCGATAGAGCCATAATCCTCAGCCAGTCCCACTGCCTTCGCAGGATTCAATGTTGCTTTCTGTACCATCTGGGGCAGGTCAATGCCTGCTTCTTCATGCATTTTGAATACCCCATGGAGAATTGCCGGCGGATAATAATCGGAGCAAAGGACATCCGCACAGCCTGCCTGAATGGCTTCTGCCGCGGACATATTGCCGGAATGGCTGCCGCCCAGCAGGATATTGGGCGCACCTACAACGGTATAGAATCCAAGCTGACGGGCTTCTTTGGCTGTTTCGATGTTGATAGGGAATTCGCTGATATCTACGCCAATCTTTTCATTAATCTGCAATTTTTCTTTTGTATCATCGTCATGAGATGCCACAGCAATGCCATTGGCATGAGCCAGTTCACAGAGTTCTTTCATTTGCGCAAAAGAAAGAACATCTTTGTGGTTCTGTTTTTCCAGCAGTTCCGCAAATTCTTCTTCCTTGATTTCCCGGTTCTGGTATTTTTCCAGGACTTTATAGTACAAATCCAGATTGCGGTACTGTCCCTGACCGGGGGAATGATCCATAAAGGAAATCTCGTCGATCATT
>CATZIM010000042.1 GCA_958420075.1 uncultured Clostridia bacterium
CATGGGCAGTGTGATGCTGACCCGTTTGCATAGACGGAGCAGCTGGGCAATGATGCCGTATTCCTGTGGTGTGAAGCCGTAAAAGCCATCCAGCCAGATTTCTGTATCTCCGAAAGCGGCAGAGGAAGCCAGTTTTTCTTCTAACAGGGAAAGGGTTGTGTCCCCAGTCAGATAAGTCTGAGAGAGGAATTCCTCATAGCGGCGGTAGATGCTTGCCATATCCTGGCATTTATCCTGTACGCTGTGGGACAGTCCTTCCTGAGTGGACAGGGTTTCCAGCTGTTCCGGTGTGACACGGTAGCGGAAAAATTCTGTGATGGTCTTTCCCAGACGGCTCACGAATCCGTTTTTGTCCATCATATGACAGAAATAAGGCAGGTCATCCTGCTGTTCCAGGAGAATTTTTTGCAATGCCATCTGTTTGCCCACATCCCCCAGTATCACGGCTCTGTTCAGTCCGTTTTTGGCAAAAAACTGGTGTGCCAGTCTGCCGAAGCTGAGGACTTCCGCTGTCAGGATGCCTTTGCGCTCTGTTCGTGCTGTCAGGTCACGTTCCGCCTGAGAGGTGTACTGCTCCGGCACCAGAAAGATCTGCCGTCCTTTGTGGATGGATTGGGCAGTGATGATCTCCTTCATACAGTATTCGGTTTTTCCGGTGCCTGCGGCACCAATGAGAAAACGTAATGCCATATCTGTCCCTCCTTCATTAGTTACATGATACAAAAGGGCAGTATTTTTTGCAAGGACAAGTTCCTGGCAGGCATATCGGCAGAGGTTTTCTCATAAGGTAAGATAACGATATGTTTTGGAGGGAGAAAAGAGGGTGCGGCATACAAGATTTGTAGTGGTAAAAATGCGCGAGCTTTTGAAAACAGCCCTGTTTGCAGTGCTGGGCGTTATCATTCTGGTGGGGCTCATTACCTTTTTCCTGCGTATGGGAGATAGGGAATCCGCAGGGCTTTACCGGGACGGCACTTATGAGGCAGAACTGCCGCTGGGGCAGGGGACCGCTTCCGTTTCTGTGGAAATCAAAGATGGACGCATTGCCGATGTGACCGTGACCGATGAGGCGGAAACAGTGTCTGTCATGTATCCTATGGTGGAAGATGCGGCGGAAGAGGTGGCACAGCAGGTGGTACAGAACCAGTCTGTGGAAAATATCACCGTTGCAGATACCCATACATATTCTGCACAGGCGGTGCTGGACGCGGTGAGCGCTTGTCTGGAAGATGCGGCAAAATGAAGGAAAAGCAGAAAGAAGATGCCTGTTTTGAGGGCATCTTTTTTTCCTTTTGCGAAAAAATAAACAAAATCTTAATATTTGATTTTTCGTTTTTAGTAGATAGGACGGCTTTCCGATGGTATAATGAAAAGTAAGTTGACACAAGAAAAGATGTCTTTTTGGTGTGGACTTTTTCTGTTTCGATAGTTTTGCGGAAAAACGAAGGAGGAGTATGTATGAGAAGAAAGTTAGCGGCAGTATTGTGCACACTGCTGTGTCTGACTGCTTTTACAGGGTGTTCCGCTGATGAAGTGGGCTACCTGCAGATGAGTGTAGACATGATGAAAGGCATGGAAGTCAGTGAAACAACAGGGGAAGCTGAAATCACACTGGACTTTGACGCCATGAAAACATTTGCGGCAGATGCGATGCTGGCAAGCGGCATGACACAGGAAGATGTAGACACAGCTATGGCTGGTATGACTGATTTTGACGGCAAAAAGAATGTAAAACTGGAATATACCATGCTGATGAATATGGATGATATGTCCTTTATGTTTGACGTGGACGCAACATATAAAAATCAGGAATATTCTTTCGGCAGATGGTATTACGGTGCGAAAGATGGCATGTATATCTCCACAGAAACTGTATGGAGCGCATACCGTTTGATGCAGGATATGACAGATGTAGATACAGACAGCTATTTCTTCAGCGATGCATTCGCGCAGGAATTCAAATCCATGCTGGATCGTGACCAGTATATCTGCATTCTGGATATGAAAGAAGATCTGGGTCTGACACAGGAAGAACTGGATGCGCTGATCCCCAGCGGCTATGACAGCTTGTATGATGCAGCCATCAACATGTATAAAGATGGTTTCAGCGGCTTCAGCACAGGTATGGTAACAAGAATCCAGAATGGCTATCAGATTGAAGCAACTGGCACAGAAGTAGGTCAGATGCTGGTTTCTCTGCTGGACTATATGGCACAGAATCCTGAACCTGTCATCAATGCACTGGAAGAATACCTGAAAGTGACTATGCAGGCAAGCGGCGCTACAGAAGCGGAAATTGCAGACCTGACAAGCTCTATGCAGGCAGCAAGAGATGATGTGGAAGCATTCCGCACCGTACTGGCTGATGTGAAAGACGCAGTGGAAACAGGCATGCAGAATGAAACCGTTGCAGCACTGCTGGCTGGCTTCCATTACACAGCAGAAGTTACAAAAGTAAATGACAGATACTATGGCAGTGAAGACTACCAGATGGCATACAAAGGAAGCACTATGTGTGCAATCACTTCTTCCACACGCACAGAGGAAGCAAGAGGCTCCGTGGTATTCCCTTCCATCAGTGTAAGACCTGATGCCATCACAACAGAACTGGAAACACTGACAGATAAATACAATCCTGTAACAGGTGTCAGCGCAACATGGTACTATGACGAACCTACTGCATTCCTGACAGAAGAACGTGCAGAACCTGTTTACTGGGGCGGCAGCGTTTCTCCTATCGTAGAATATGTGGTACAGGACGGCAGAATTTACCTGCCTCTGCGCAGCATCTGCGATATGCTGGGTGAAACTGTAACATGGGATCAGGCAACCAAGACAGCATCTGTTGTGCAGGGTGAAACTGTGATCCCTATGGACAGCATTCTGGTTGACAGCACATCCTACATTGGCGTACGCGGCTTTGAAGCACTGGGCTATCAGGTAACTTACACCAATACAGATGGACAGCATGTAGCAACCATCGTAAAATAAGCAATCCGCAATTTTGAGATAAAAGTTTGAGAAAAAGAAACAGAAAAGCAAAATAAAAAACAGAGTGTCCTCTGCAAAGAGGATGCTCTGTTTTTTTGTTCCGATAAAATCAGCGGCAGCGGGTGCGCAGGTCTTCCCAGTAAGTATAAGGAATCTGCAAATTGCCCATGCCTTTGCCCAGTCGGATGTCAGGCTTGTTTTCTCCATGGAAGTCACTGCCGCCGGAAGGAAGCAGACCCAAAGTGCGGGCAATTTTCTCCACGGCTTTTGTCTGGGCTGGCGTATAGGTGGAGTAGCGGCATTCGATGCCGTCCAGACCGAAGGGAATCAATTCTTTGCAGAGGGTTTCCACTTGGGTCATGTCCAAGTCGTATAGGGTAGGATGTGCCAGAACAGCGGCACCGCCGGCGTTTTTGATGGCTTCAATACAGCCTTTTGGTGTGAGGAACTGCCGTTCCACATAGCCGGGGCAGCCGGGAGAGAGATATTTGGAAAAGGCTTCTTTTCGGTCTTTGATGAGTTTCTTTTCCAGCAGCACATTGGCAAAATGGGCACGGGTGATGATCTCGCCGCCGGCGTTGTGGGCAACTTCTTCCAGAGAAACCGGCAGACCGATGGCAGTGAGTTGTTTTGCCATGCGTTCGTTTCGGTCGTCACGGCTTTGCCGGATTTCTTCCAGCTTTTCCAGCAGCATAGGGTCATGGCGGTCAAAGCCAAGACCGACAATGTGGATTTCCGGGCGATGGAAGCCTTCATAAAGAGCGGCAAACTCAATGCCGCAGATGGTTTCCACGCCGTGTTTTTCTCCGGCTTCCAGAAACAGTTCCAGACCGTCTATGGTATCGTGGTCGGTGAGGGCAATGGCGGAAAGCCCCTGCTTTTTGGCAAGGATCACCAGCCCTTCCGGGGAAAATGTACCGTCGGAGCACTAAGAATGGGTATGTAAATCAATGGTTTTGCACATAGTATCACTTCCTTTTGTATCAGTATATCATAAGCGGGGGAAAAGTCCCATAAAATAAATCAGATACAGAAAAAGGAGTGAAAATCATTGAAGTTTTGCAGAAAAGAAAAACAGGACTGCTGTCAGGCAGAACAGGGAGGCAGCAAAGGGCTTTGTCTTTTGAAAGGAATGGCAGTGGCGTTGGCAGTAAGCTGCATTTTTTTCATTGCTTATGGCATTGTGCTGACCTATACATCCTTGGCAGAAAGTACCATCCCCATTGCCGCTCTGTGCTGTACGGCATTATCCGCGGGGATCGCTGGTTTTGACTGGGCGAAATGCATCAAACGCCGGGGGCTCATCTGGGGGCTTCTGGCAGGGTTGGTATACGGTCTTTTGCTGTGGGTAATCACCAGTTTTGGCAGCGGAGATTTTGCCCTGCACACCACTTTCTGGCGTATGATGGCAGTGGCTCTGGCTGGCGGCGCCGCCGGCGGACTGATGGGCATACACAAAATTTCTTGAAAAATACATCATTTCATGATATTTCATCTTTGCATCTCTCATATTTTGTGCTATACTATCAAAATAATAAAAGAAGAACGGTTTTTCTTTTTTCAGGGGCGAATAAAGGAAGAACCGTCTTTCTTTTGGAAAAAAACAGTTTCGCCAGTTTTGACGGACGGAAAGCAGGAGGAGAAAGATGAAAGCAAGAGGAAGAATCATGCTGGTGATTATGCTTGTCATCGCTGCGGCTTTGAGCTTTGTTTCCTACCAGGGGATCGGGGAAGGAAAAACACTCAGCGCCGGCAACATCAAGCAGGGCCTTGACCTGAGTGGTGGTGTGTATATCGTATACGAAGCGGACAAGGAAGATGTCACAGCAGAAGAAATGCAGGCGGCTGTTTCTTTGATCCAGGGGCGTATGGACTGGAACGGTTGGACAGAAGCAGAAGTTGCCCAGGAAGGCACAAATCGTATCCGTGTGGATATTCCCGGTGTGGAAAACGCGGAAGAAGCCATTCGTGAAATTGGACAAACTGCGCAGTTGTCCTTTGTGGATGAAACAGGCAAAGTGTTGCTGACAGGTGATATGGTAGCTGACGCTACCAAACAGGTAGGCGCTACCCAAAAGGGCGGCAATGCAGAACCTTATGTTGCACTGAAATTCAATGACGAAGGCAAACAGCTTTTCGCAGAAGCAACAGAAGCAAATATCGGCAAGCCTATTTATATTGTGATGGACGGCGAAGTCATCAGTGCGCCTATGGTACAGTCTGCCATTACCACTGGGGAAGCATCCATCACAGGTAATTTCACAGGGGAATCCGCCGAAGAACTGGCATCCCTCATTCGTGCCGGCTCTCTGCCTTTTAACCTGAACGTGATCCAGATGAAGAATGTAGGTGCAAGACTGGGTGCAGACGCATTGGCAACAGGCGTAAAAGCAGGTGCCATCGGTCTGGCACTGGTACTGATCTTCATGCTGGTGGTTTATAAAGTGCTGGGCTTTGCAGCAGACCTTGCGCTGATCATTTATGTAGGTCTGGAACTGATTCTGCTCAATGCCTTTAACATTACGCTGACATTGCCAGGTATCGCGGGTATCATCCTTTCTGTAGGTATGGCAGTAGACGCCAATGTCGTTATCTTTGAACGTCTGAAAGAAGAACTGGTACAGGGCAAAACACTTCGTGTTGCCATCAAAAACGGGTTCTCCCGTGCGCTGCCTGCCATCCTGGACGGCAACGTGACTACACTGATCGCAGCAGTGGTGCTGTTCTTCCTTGGCTCTGGTACGGTCAAAGGCTTTGCGACCACATTGATCATGGGTATCATCATTTCCATGTTCACAGCTCTGGTGGTAACAAGACTGATCGTAAACGGCTTGATGCAGGGCGGATGCAGCAACCCGAAGTATTATGGTATGCGCAGTAAGTAAGGAGGCGGAGCAGATGAAAATTGTAGAAAACAGAAAAAAATTCTTCGCCGCTTCTTTGATCGTCATTATCATTGGTTTTGCGGCAATGATCTTCAATGCTCAGGCAGGCAGAGGCGCTTTCCAGTATGACGTGGAATTTACCGGCGGCACCTCTTTTGACCTGGATCTGGGTCAGGAATATGAACAGGAAGATCTGCAGAAAATCATCACAGATGTAACGGGGCAGGATAGTCCACAGATTCAGCAGGTCATCGGTACAAATGAAGTAACGGTAAAAATTCAGTCCATTGACAGTGCAACAAGAGAAACACTGACCAATGCTATTTTGGAAGCGTATCCCAACGCAGTCATGGGGGAAGTCAATGACGTCAGCGGTACTGTCAGCCATGAAATGCAGACAGCAGCCATCAAAGCAACACTCATTGCAGCTGTTGCAATGCTGCTGTATATTTCCCTGCGGTTCCACGATTTCCGCGCCGGCGGCAGTGCCATCATCGCTCTGCTTCACGACGTGCTCATCGTTCTGACAGCTTATGCGGTGTTCCGTATCCCGGTCAACAACACATTCATTGTCGTTCTGCTGACCATTCTGGGGTACTCCATCAATGCGACCATCGTTATTTTCGACCGTATCCGTGAAAATAAGAGCGCATTCCACGCAAACCAGACAGCGGAAAAAATCAACAAGAGCATCAGTCAGACACTGGCTCGTTCCATCAATACATCCCTGACCACATTCTTCACCGTTGGGGCAATTTATGTATTGGGTGTGCCTGCACTGAAAGAATTTGCACTGCCTATGATGATCGGTATTCTGGCAGGGGCATATTCTTCTGTTTGCATTTCCGGTTCCGTTTGGTACGTACTGCTGCCTAAGCACGAGAAATAA
Organism: uncultured Clostridia bacterium; assembly: GCA_958420075.1. Taxonomy (GTDB): domain Bacteria; phylum Bacillota; class Clostridia; order Lachnospirales; family Anaerotignaceae; genus Anaerotignum. Next base: position 6,766 of record CATZIM010000042.1, read on the forward strand.
TCGGAAAATAAAACGACTGTATGAAAAGCAGGTTCCCATCAAGAAAACATGGTGTTTTCCTGATTTGATCATGGACTGCAAAGACTGTCTTTTGAAGAACATACTCTTCGTACAATTCAGGTAAAAAGAAGATAGCCGGAAACCCTTTTATGCGGGGATTTCGGCTATCTTTGTTTTCTTAGAAAAATGACCTGATTTTTGGACAGGAAGGGGGTAAAAGACAAGGTGTTGGCGGTTTTTTAGCGGAATCTGTCTTGTAATTGCATGGGGAAGATGTTAAGATAGTGGCAAATATATGAAAACACAGGAAACTTTGCGCAGGGCGCAGAGCAAGGGAGGATACTATGCATATTGTAATTGTAGGGGACGGTAAGGTCGGCAGTACAGTCGCAGCCCAGCTGTCCACCGAAGGTCATGATATCATCATTATAGACAGCAATGCCACCGCATTGGAAAATGCGGGCAATACTATGGATATTATTTGTGTGGAAGGCAACGGGTGCAGTGCGGCACTGCAGAAAGAAGCCGGGGTGCCGGAAGCGGATCTGCTCATTGCGGCAACTTCCGCCGATGAAGTAAACATGCTGTGCTGTCTGATCGGGAAGAAACTGGGGGCAAGACATACCATTGCTCGTGTCCGTAATCCCGAATACTTTGCGCAGATTAACCTTTTAAAAGAAGAACTGGGACTGAGTATGGCAGTTAACCCGGAATCAGCGGCAGCCCAGGAAATTTCCCGTCTGCTGCGTTTCCCGTCCGCATTGCAGATTGAACCTTTTGCAAGGGGACGTGTGGAACTGGTAGGCTTGAAAGTGCCGGAAAACAGCGTACTGGATGGCATGCCTTTGTGGGCACTTTACAAAGAATTCCAGGTAAAAATCCTGATTTGTGTGGTACAGCGGGAAGATGAAGTCATCATTCCTTCCGGGGATTTTGTGCTCCATAGCGGCGACCGTATCCATATCACAGCGGAACATATTGAGATTGAACGGTTCTTCCGTGTGCTGGGGCTGTTCCGTAACCGTGCCCGCACCGTTATGATCATTGGCGGCAGCCGTTTGGCTTATTATCTGGCAAAGGAACTGATTTCCATCAAAGTCCGGGTAAAAATCATCGAACGGGACAAAGCCCGCTGTGAATACCTTTGCGAAATGCTGCCGGAAGCGGTCATCATCAATGCGGACGGTACAGACAAGGAAGTCCTTCAGGAAGAAGGTCTGGAAAAAACAGACGCACTGGTGACTTTGACAGGTATGGACGAAGAAAATATCATTGTTGGACTCTATGCCAAGGCAATGAAGGTTGCGAAAGTCATTGTAAAGATCAATAAACTTTCCTTTACGGAAATTCTGGATAAAATGGATATCGACAGCTTTATTTCACCCAAAGCCATTGCGGCAAACAACATTGTCCGCTATGTCCGGGCTATGCAGAACTCTGTGGGCAGCAGCAATGTGGAAACCCTGCACCATCTTATCAATGAGCAGGTAGAAGCGGTGGAATTTAAAGTAAGAGAAAAATCCGGTGTCGTAGGCGTTCCGCTGAAAAACCTGAAGACAAAAGAAAATGTGCTGGTGGCAACCATCATCCGTGACGGTAAAATCATCATTCCTGGCGGGAATGACACCATCGAAATCGGTGACAACGTTATCATCGTCACAGCAGGACGTCATTTGAGCGATTTGCGGGAAATCCAGCAGAAACTGATAGGGTAGGAAGTATTATGAACTATAAAATGATGGCCTATATCTTAGGCAATATTATGCAGGCAGAAGGCTTGCTCATGTCTATTTCGGCGCTGCTTGCGTTGTATAAAGGCGAAATAAACGAATTACGGGCTTTTCTGATTACCATCATACTGCTTTTGGTCATCGGGACAGCTATGAAGCATTTTGCACCGAAGAATAAAAGAATTTACGGCAGAGAAGGTTTTGTCATTGTTGCCCTTTCCTGGATTGTTATGTCCATTTTCGGGGCAATGCCTTTTTATTTGAGTGGTGCCATTGATGGCATTGTCAATTGTCTTTTTGAAACCGTATCCGGTTTTACCACAACAGGGGCAACGGTCCTTTCGGAAATCGAAGGCCTGCCCATGAGCATTTTGTTCTGGCGCAGCTTTACCCACTGGATCGGCGGTATGGGGATTCTGGTATTCGTCCTTGCCATTGTGCCTTTGGGGGATGAACGTTCCATGCACCTGATGAAGGCAGAAGCCCCTGGACCGGTTGTCAGCAAGCTGGTGCCGAAGATCAAATCTACAGCAAAAATTCTGTATGGTATTTACATTGTATTGACCATACTGGAAATGATTCTGTTGTTTGCAGGCGGTATGCCCCTCTTTGACAGTGTCAACCATGCCCTCTCTACAGCGGGTACTGGTGGTTTCTCCATCAAAAACAGTAGTATCGCTGCTTATAACAGTCCATATTTTGAATATGTCATTACCATTTTCATGTTGTTGTTCAGTATCAACTTCAATATGTTTTACCTGCTTTTGGTGCGGGATTTCAAAGCGGTGTTCAAAAACGAAGAACTGCGGTATTATCTGGTCATTGTGGGGATTTCCACAGCGGTGATCACTGCGAATATCGTTCACCTGTATCCCACATTGGAAAGCGCATTCCGTCATGCGGTATTCCAGGTAGCGACCATCACCAGTACCACTGGCTTTATTACGGCAAACTATGAAGAATGGCCGGAACTGTCTAAGACCATTCTGGTGGTATTGACCATGCTGGGTGCCTGCGGCGGCTCCACCGGCGGCGGTATCAAGGTTTCTCGTTTTATCATCCTGCTGAAACTGACACTGCGGGAAATCCGGCATATTGTCCATCCACGTTCTGTCAATATCATCAAACTGGAAGGTCAGCGTGTCAGTGACGAAACCATTCAGGGCACAACGGGTTATTTCATCACCTATATTATGCTGCTCTTTGGCTCCTTTATATTGGTCTCCATAGACAATTATGACTTTACCACATCCATTACGGCAGTTATCACCACCTTGGGGAATGTAGGGCCCGGGTTGTCTTTGGTAGGGCCCGTGGAGAATTTCTCCTTGTTCTCAGACTTTTCCAAAATCGTGCTGAGTTTGGACATGCTCTTTGGACGACTGGAAATTTTCCCTATGATCATGCTGTTCTCGCCTTCTATCTGGCGAAAGGCTTAAGCAGAGAAATAAGAAACGGATAAATCTTGGAGCATCTTCACAAGAAAACAAAGAACGCTGAAATCTTTACGTTACAGAAGATTTCAGCGTTTTTATTTTTAGATGATATTTGATATGTTTTCTTAAGGGAAATTTGCTTTAGATTTATCCGTTTTTTATGTGACTCCATCACGGAAGAAGAAAAAGGCATGGTGTATACTGATTACAGATCAAACAACGGGAGGAAATATCATGGCAAAAAGAAAAGCAAATGTGCAAATCAAAGAATGTGTTGCCTGCGGTACCTGCGTGAAGGTCTGTCCAGTGGGCGCAATTTCTGTTTATAAAGGACTTTACGCAGATGTCAGTGCGAAATGTGTAGGCTGTGGCAGATGCGCAGCAGCATGTCCCGCATCCGTTATTGAAATGCAGGAGGTGACACCATGACAAAGAAGAAAAAGTGGTATGACTATTTATGGATTGTTTCCG
>CATZIM010000043.1 GCA_958420075.1 uncultured Clostridia bacterium
CCCAACTTCCATGCATTCCACAATGGTGAAAAAGTGGTTTACTGCTCCACAGACGACGAAAGATTCTCTGCATTTGTATTCAAAACCATCGCAGACCCTTATATCGGCCGTCTGAACCTGTTCAGAGTTATGACTGGTAAACTGGACGCTTCCATGAGCGTTTATAACGAAGAAAAAGATACAGTGGAAAAAGTTGGTCACCTGTATGTTATCAGAGGTAAAGAACAGATCGAAGTGGACGAACTTCATTCTGGCGATATCGGTGCTCTGGCAAAACTGTCCAACACTTCCACACAGGATACACTGTCTTTGAAAGAAGCAAACATCGTCATTCCCAAGATCAACCTGCCTGAATCCGTTCTGTGCATGGCAATCCAGCCCAAAGGCAAAGGCGATGAAGACAAACTGTCCGCAGCTCTTTCTAAGATCCGTGAAGAAGATCCTACCATCAAGATGGAAGTTAACAAAGAAACAAAACAGACATTGATCTATGGTATCGGCGAACAGCAGCTGGATGTTATGGTCAATAAACTGAAAAACAAATATAAGATCGAAGTGGAATTGAAAGATCCTATCATTCCTTATCGTGAAACCATCAAATCCAAAACTTCTGTACGCGGCAGATATAAGAAACAGTCCGGCGGTCATGGCCAGTTCGGTGACGTTGTGATGGAATTCGAACCCAGCGGTGATCTGTCTGTACCTTATGTATTCGAAGAAAAGATCTTCGGCGGTTCCGTACCTAAACAGTACTTCCCCGCTGTAGAAAAAGGTCTGCAGGAATGCGTACAGTCTGGTGTACTGGCTGGTTACCCTGTAGTTGGTCTGAAAGCAACATTGACAGATGGTTCCTACCATCCTGTTGACTCTTCCGAAATGGCATTCAAGATGGCAACATCTGTAGCCTTCAAGGAAGGTATCCCTCAGGCAAAACCGACCATTCTGGAACCCATCGAACATGTGGAAGTTCTGATTCCTGAAAAATACATGGGCGATATCATGGGCGACATCAACAAACGTCGTGGCCGTATCCTGAGCATGGACGCTGTTGGCAATAAGAAATGCATTGTTGCAGAAGTTCCTACAGCTGAAATGCACAAATACGCAACAGATCTGCGTTCTCTGACTCAGAGCCGTGGCGATTACAGACATCACTTCGAACGTTACGAAGAAGCGCCTATGGAAATCCAGAAGAAGATCATTGCTGCAAGAGCAGAACAGAAATAAGAACATTGCAAATAGGATAACTTTATGATATTCTCAATGTGAGAAAATCCGAAATCAAGTGTCTAAAATGGTTCCCAATGAACCGTGGACACATACTATGAAAATGAACAACGGTAATTAAGGAAAGGCGGGTTTCAAGGTATTTGCTCCATGGAATCCGCCGATTCCTTATCCGGCTGTTTGGGAACATGGATTTTCTGATTATGGAAGAATGCCATTTGGTTATCCTGTTTTTATATGAAGGAGGAATGCTCATGTTAGATGTAGCGATCATTGGCGGCGGTCCTGCTGCCCTGTCAGCGGCACTGAATTGCCGTCAGAGAAATAAAACTGTAACGATTTTTGGCAGAAGTTTGGACAGTTCTCTGCTCTTTGCGGCAGAAAAAGTGGACAACTATCTGGGACTGCCGGATATGGCAGGGGAAGAATTGCTGAACACATTCTATGCTCATGCCATGAAAAATGGCGTAGAATTCAAAGAAGCCCGCATCAGTCAGATCATGTCCATGGGAGACTATTATATGATCAATGCGGAAAATGAATTTATTCAGGCAAAAGCTATCATTCTGGCAACAGGCCTGAGCAAAAGCAAAGGCATTGCCGGAGAAATGGAATATCTGGGCAAAGGTGTTAGCTACTGCGCAACTTGTGACGGTATGCTCTATCGGGGCAAAAAAGTCGTTGTAGTAGCGGAAAATGAAGAAGGGGAAGCGGAAGCAAATTTCCTGGCGGATATTTGCTCTGAAGTGCTGTATGTGCCTCTTTACCAGCCTGTCATGTCTTTGAAGGAAAATGTAAAGGTTGTTAATGGGAAACCCAAAGCTGTTTTAGGAGAAAACGACCGTGTGACAGGTCTGGAACTGGCAGAGGAAACTTTGGGATGCGATGGTATTTTCTTTGCGAAAAACTCCATGCCTCCTGAAAGCCTGCTGTTTGGTCTGGAAACAGAAGGCAAAAATATTGTGGTAAACCGCAAAATGGAAACAAACCTGCCTCGCGTTTATGCGGCAGGGGACTGCACAGGCGCGCCTTATCAGATTGCAAAAGCTGTTGGGGAAGGTCTGGTAGCGGCTCTTTCTGCAGCGGCAGCCATTGACCAGTTGGATCGGGAACAGCAGAAATGAAAATAAATTTTTCTTAAAATTATCTCATTTTTCGTGAAAATAGAGTAAATGAAAGAAAACCGGAGAAATCGAGAGTAAAAATTAGTTTTTCTCTCGAATTTCTCCGGTTTTTTCTGTATATTTCTAAATTTAGGAGAATATTATCTTATATAGGATTTGAATATTCCTGGAAAAATAGCTAATATATTATCAGAAATTAGCACTCGATAAAGATGAGTGCTAACAACAAGAATACAAGGAGGCAGAATAATATGAAACTTGCACCATTAGGAGATAAAGTTGTATTGAAACAGTTGGAAGCAGAAGAAACCACAAAATCCGGTTTGATTCTGACTTCTTCTTCTCAGGAAAAACCCCAGGAAGCTATCGTTGTGGCAGTAGGCCCCGGCGGACTGGTTGGCGATGTAAATGTAGAAATGGTTCTGAAAGAAGGCGACCATGTTATCTTCCCCAGATACGGCGCAACTCAGATCAAATTTGAAGGTGAAGAATATCTGGTAATGCGTCAGAATGATATTCTGGCAATTGTAAAAGACTGATTTTTAAACTTCTCAATATTTAGGAGGCGTTATTGAATATGGCAAAAGAAATTAAATACAGCACCGATGCAAGAAGTGCAATGGCAGCCGGTGTTGACAAATTGGCAAATACCGTAAAAGTGACATTAGGTCCCAAAGGCCGTAACGTGGTTCTGGACAGAAAATTTACTTCTCCTTTGATCACAAACGATGGTGTGACTATTGCAAAGGACATCGAACTGGAAGACCCATATGAAAACATGGGCGCACAGCTGGTAAAAGAAGTTGCAACACAGACAAACGATGTAGCTGGTGACGGTACTACAACAGCAACTGTTCTGGCACAGGCTATGATCCAGGAAGGTCTGAAAAACATCGCAGCAGGCGCAAATGCCATCATCCTGAGAAAAGGTATGCAGAAAGCAACTGACGCAGCTGTAGCAGAAATCAAGAAAATGAGCCAGGCTGTTACTACTAAGAAACATATCGCAAACGTTGCGGCAATTTCCGCTGGTGACGAAGAAGTCGGCAACATGATCGCTGACGCTATGGAAAAAGTAACAAACGACGGCGTTATTACAGTTGAAGAATCCAAAACAATGAAAACAGAACTGGATCTGGTAGAAGGTATGCAGTTCGATAAAGGTTATCTGTCCGCTTACATGTGCACAGATATGGATAAAATGGTAGCCGTTCTGGAAGATCCTTATATCCTGCTGACAGATAAGAAAATCTCCAACATTCAGGATCTGGTACCTATTCTGGAACAGATTATGCAGACAGGCGGCAAAGTACTGATCATCGCTGAAGATGTAGAAGGCGAAGCTCTGGCTACACTGGTACTGAACAAACTGAGAGGTACATTTACATGCGTTGCAGTCAAAGCTCCTGGCTATGGCGAAAGAAGAAAAGCACAGCTGGCTGATATCGCAGCTCTGACAGGCGGTCAGGTAATTTCCGATGAACTGGGTATTGACCTGAAAGACGCTACTCTGGATATGCTGGGCCGTGCAAAAACTGTTCGTGTAGAAAAAGACCTGACCATCATCGCTGACGGCGCAGGCAGAAAAGACGAAATCGACGCTAGAATCCATCAGATTCGTACTGCAATCGAAGAAACAGAATCTGATTTCGATAGAGAAAAATTGCAGGAAAGACTGGCAAAACTGTGTGGTGGCGTAGCAGTCATCAAAGTTGGTGCAGCTACCGAAACAGAAATGAAAGAAAAGAAAATGCGTATGGAAGACGCACTGGCAGCTACCAGAGCCGCTGTGGAAGAAGGTATCGTAGCTGGTGGTGGTACAGCACTGCTGCATGCAGTAGAAAAAGTAAAAGCTGCATGTGCTGATCTGACAGGTGATGAAAAAACAGGTGCTGACATCGTTGTGAAAGCACTGGAAGCTCCTCTGCGTCAGATTGTTGAAAACGCAGGTCTGGAAGGCTCCGTTATCGTAAACAAAGTAAAAGAAATGGCAGATGGCGTTGGTTTCAATGCCCTGACAGAAGAATATGTGGAAATGGTAGACGCAGGTATTCTGGACCCCGCAAAAGTAACCAGAAGCGCACTGCAGAACGCAACATCCGTTGCTTCCACATTCCTGACAACAGAAGCAGTTGTTGCAGAACTGCCCGCAAAAGCACCTGCTATGCCTGATGCTGGCATGGGTGGCGGCATGGGCGGTTACATGTAAGCCGAAATCCCTTTCATGCCTTGGGGCAGGGTTCCCTATGATGGACTGTGGATTGCAAAAAGTAATATGCAGACATGTTCACAAACCTGCTCCATCTGTGGTATTCAAAATAACAAAGAAGCTGTTCCGCATCATGCGGGACAGCTTCTTTTTGTGTAGAAATGATTGTTCCATCCTCAAAAAGGATTTCCACGTTGTCCATGGTTTTATCGATTGCAATGTCTTTGATATCTAAGGAAGAACTTATTCCGGCATACTTAAATCTGATGAATTGTGCATCATCACTGAGCCATCCAATCATTGCAGTCGTTTCATCGTAATAAGATCGAGGATACCATTCTATTTTGAAGTCGCCAACATAGGTGACTTCTTCTGTGAATAGCTTATTTTTGATGGACCCGTCTATGGAAATAGACGTTTCATGGATTCCATCGTTGACAGTATAAACAACTGCTTTCAGCTCTTTGTTTATGGGAATGGGGCGCTGCAACACATAAATGATGGCTAAAATAATACATATACCGACAATCATAGTCCCTTTTCTTTTTTTCATCATCATGAGATGCCCCCTTTTTTGTCGTTTATGTCCTTTCCTTCAATACAATTTTACCATTTTTAAAATGTCCCTTCCAGCTGTGCCTGCGAAAAACAGCCAACGAATTTTTGGCAGTGAAGCAGTTTTGGTTTTTCATTTCAAGGTTTTTGGAGGGAATTTTACTCTTTTTTATGAATTTGGAGGAAGAAACATCTTCTGTGTTTCTTTTTTTGTGCAATCGTCTTTTTTGCACAAGGGGAAGGCTGTTGTTTTGGCTGGTTTTGTGTGGTCTGTTTTTTCGGATTGTGCTATACTATACCATAGCGAAATATTGATTTGAATACATAAAAGGGAGTGCAGATATGCAGAGAACGGAGACTAGAACCGTACAGGTTGGCAATTTGAAATTGGGCGGCGGCAACCCCGTTGTCATTCAGTCCATGTGTAATACAGATACCAGAGATGTAGCAGCGACTGTAGCGCAGATTCATGCGCTGGAAGCGGCTGGCTGTGAACTGGTGCGTGTGGCAGTGCCTGACATGAAAGCGGCAGATGCCATCGGCGAAATCAAAAAACAGATTCATATTCCTCTGGTGGCAGACATTCACTTCGATTATCGTCTGGCACTGCGCGTCATGGAGTTGGGCATTGATAAAGTTCGTATCAACCCCGGCAACATCGGCGATGAAAACCGCATTCGTCAGGTGGTGGAAATGGCGAAAGAAAAACATATCCCCATTCGTATTGGCGTTAACAGCGGTTCTCTGGAAAAAGAACTGGTGGAAAAATACGGTGGTGTAACCCCTCAGGGTTTGGTAGAAAGCGCCCTAAAACATGTGAAAATTCTGGAAAAATATGATTTCCATGATATTGTTGTTTCCATTAAGGCTTCTGATGTGCCTTTCTCTCTGGAAGCTTATCGGATTCTGTCCGAAAGCATTCCTTATCCCATTCATGTAGGTATTACAGAAGCAGGAACCGTTTATATTGGTACCATCAAATCCGCAGTAGGTATCGGTGCCATTCTGGCAATGGGCATTGGTGATACCATTCGTGTTTCTTTGACTGGCGACCCTGTGGAAGAAGTGCGTGCGGCAAAAGAAATTCTGAAATGTCTGGGTCTGCGGAAATTCGGCATTGAGCTGATTTCCTGTCCTACTTGCGGCAGAACACAGATCGACCTGATTTCCATTGCAAATGAAGTGGAAAAACGTTGTGCTTCCATCAAAAAGGACATTAAAGTTGCCGTTATGGGCTGCGTGGTAAATGGCCCCGGCGAAGCGAAAGAAGCAGATATCGGTATTGCTGGCGGCAATGGCGTGGGTATCCTGTTCAAAAAAGGCGAACTCATCCGTAAAGTGGACGAAAGCCAGCTGGTAGATGCTTTGATGGAAGAAATTGATAAACTGTGATTTGGAAAATAATCGGAAAGGAGGGGCGATATGACAGCGAAAAAATTTCCGCTGGTATTTGATAAGGTTTCTCTTTCCGCCCCTTTGCAGGAAGTGTTTCGGGAAACGACAGTGCTTTCTTTGACCATCCACCGGAAGGAGCGGGAAATCGTAACAGAGATTGCGGCAGATGAAGTCATTCCGCCTTTGTACTGGGAAAAACTGCGGAAAGAAATGATGCAGCAGCTTCCTGGTGTGAAAGAAGTACATATTTTCCCCAAATATCAGTTGATGGACAAGGAACCCAAAGCGGTTCTGACGGATTTCTGGGATACCATCCGCAGCCATGTGGCATCTCAGAGTAAAGTTTGCAGCGGTGTTATTTCCGATGCGGACTGGGATTATCAGGATGGAAAGATGCAGATTTTTGTAAAGCATAACATGGCTTATTATCTGTCCCAGAAAAAACTGGATGATGCGGTAGCAAAACTGGTGCAGGAAGAAACAGGGTTGGCTATGTCTGTGCAGTTCAAAAACGTGCAGAGCAGCGAGGAAGACCGCGCTCGTATGGAACAGGAACAGCGGACAAAAACAGAGGAACTCCTCCAGCAGATTGCTTCTGCCACACAGGCGGCGGAACAAGCGAAAGTTTCCGCGGAAGTAGGGGCAGTCAGCGAAGCTGTTTCCAGAGGCATCCTCTTTGGCAAGGAATTTACTGGTACCCCTGTGAAAATTGTGGATACAAAAATTCCCGGGGAATCTGTTATTGTGGAAGGGAATATTTTCAATATCGAACCCAGAGAAATCAAAGGGGAAAAATATATTGTTTCCTTTGATATTACAGATAAGTCTGATTCCACAACGGTAAAATTCTTTGTGAAACGGTCTGTTTTCGACAATGAACTGAAAGATAAGATCAAAAAAGACGCTTACCTCCGGGTGCAGGGGGAAGTGCAGTTTGATAAATACGCCAAGGAAATCAACATCATGGCGAAAGCCATCATGACAGCACAGGCGCCTCCACCACGTATGGATACGGCAGAGGAAAAACGTGTGGAACTCCATCTCCATACCCAGATGAGTAGTATGGACGGCGTAACACCTGTGAAAACTTATATCAAACGTGCCATCGAATGGGGACATAAAGCCATTGCTATTACAGACCATGGCGTGGTACAGGCATTCCCTGATGCCATGAATGCGGCAGATAAGTCTGATTTGAAAGTCATTTATGGCGTGGAAGCCTATCTCATTGACGACTTGGGCAATGCGGTATTCTCCCCGAGAGGACAGAATCTGGATGATACCTATGTGGTATTCGATATCGAAACCACAGGGCTTTCCAAAGAAAAAGAAATGATTACGGAAATTGGTGCCGTAAAGGTAGCAGACGGGAAAATCATTGACCGTTTCAGTACCTTTGTCAATCCCCAGCGTCCCATTTCTGCGGAAATCACAAAACTGACAGGAATCACCGATGATATGGTAAAAGATGCACCCACCATCGAAAATGTACTGCCGGAATTCTTGAAATTCTGCGAAGATACGGTGCTGGTGGCGCACAATGCTTCATTTGATACTGGTTTTATCCGCATTGCGGCAGAAAGAGCCGGATTGGGAGAACTGCATCATACCATTGTAGATACTTTGGAATTGGCAAGAGCTTTGCTGCCGGAACTGAATAAGCACAAACTGGATATTGTCTGTGAACATTTGGGCGTAACCCTCAATGGACACCATCGTGCTGTCAATGACGCAGAAGCAACAGCAGAAGTGTTCATCAAATTCTTGGATATGCTGGCAGAAAAGAAGATTTTCACTCTGGATGAAATCAATGTTCTTGCCAGTCGTACGGTGAACTATAAAAAACTCCGTGCTTACCACGCTATCATTTTGGTGAAGAACTATACTGGTCTGCGAAACCTCTATGAACTGGTTTCCATGGCCCATATTGACTATTTCTTCCGTCGTCCCAGAATCCCTAAAAGCAAATTCATGCAGATGCGGGAAGGTTTGATTTTGGGAAGTGCCTGCGAAGCAGGGGAATTGTATCGTGCCCTTTTGGATGGCGAACCCAAACAGCGCATCGAAGAACTGGTACATTTCTATGATTATCTGGAAATTCAGCCTTTAGGCAACAATAAATTTATGATTGACTCTCCCAGAGTGGAAAATATCCACTCTATGGAAGATATCAAAAACATGAACCGAAAGATTGTAGAACTGGGCGAAACCTATGGTAAGCCTGTTGTGGCAACCTGCGACGTTCATTTCATTGACCCGGATGACGCGGCATACCGTAAAATCATCATGGCAGCGGAAGGTTTCCCCGATGCGGATAACCAACCACCTCTGTATTTCAGAACAACAGATGAAATGCTGGCGGAATTTGATTATCTGGGAGAAGAAAAGGCAAGAGAGGTTGTTATCACAAATACAAACCTCATTGCTGACCAGATTGAGAAGATTAAACCCATTCCTGATGAAACATTTCCTCCCAAGATTGAGGGTGCCGATGAACAGCTGCGACAGATTTGCATGGATAAGGCACATTCCATTTACGGCGACCCTTTGCCGCCACTGGTACAGGAGCGTTTGGAAACAGAGCTGAACTCCATCATCAGCAACGGTTATGCGGTGCTTTATATCATCGCACAGAAACTGGTATGGAAATCTGTGGCTGACGGCTATCTGGTTGGCTCCCGTGGTTCCGTAGGTTCTTCTTTTGCGGCAAACATGGCAGGGATTACGGAAGTAAATTCTTTGCCGCCCCATTATGTTTGCCCCAACTGCAAATATTCCGACTTTGATTCGGATTTGGTGAAATCTTACGCCATGGAAGAAGCCAGCGGATGTGACATGCCTGATATGAACTGCCCCAAATGCGGTACACTCATGCATAAGGACGGTCACGACATTCCTTTCCAGACATTCCTTGGATTTGAAGGGGACAAAGAACCTGATATTGACCTGAACTTTTCCGGGGAATATCAACAGACAGCTCATGCCTATACAGAAGAACTTTTTGGTGTGGGGCATGTGTTCAAAGCTGGTACCATTGGTACCTTGGCAGATAAAACGGCTTATGGCTTTGTGAAAAAATACTTTGATGAACGGGAAATCACTGCTCATAATGCGGAGATTACTCGTCTGATGAATGGTTGTACTGGTGTCAAGAGAACCACAGGTCAGCACCCCGGCGGTCTGATGGTCGTACCCAGTGACCATAATATCTATGAATTCTGCCCCATTCAGCGGCCGGCAAACGATGTGAATTCCACAGTCACCACAACACATTTTGACTATCATTCCATCAGTGGCCGTTTGCTGAAGCTGGACCTGCTGGGGCACGACGATCCCACCGTCATTCGTATGCTTTACGACTTGACGGGCGTCAATCCCCAGACGGTACCTCTGGGTGATCCGGCAACTATGTCCCTCTTTGAATCCCCGGCGGCGTTGGGGGTTACAGCAGAGGATATCGGCTGTGAAACAGGAACTTTGGGTATTCCGGAATTTGGTACAAAATTCGTACGCGGCATGCTGCTGGATACGAAACCAAAAACCTTCGCGGACTTGCTCCGTATTTCCGGTCTGTCCCACGGTACGGACGTATGGCTGGGCAATGCACAGACATTGATTGAAAACGGTACCATTACCCTAAAAGAAACCATC
>CATZIM010000044.1 GCA_958420075.1 uncultured Clostridia bacterium
CTTTTCTTTTTCCAGAATCAAATCCACTGCCTGTTCGAAAAATTCGTCTGTTTCCTCGTTGGGACCACTGGCAGTTTTTGCCACTGCCGTAATCTGATCCACCATTTCCTGTGTATATCCGGGGCGGCTGCTTTTCCGCAGGAAGTCCACAATCTGTTCCACTTCTTTATCCGTAACAAAAGCCCCCTGAATACGGGAAGGTTTTGCCTGACCGGAAGGATAGAACAGCATGTCCCCTTTGCCCAGCAGTTTTTCTGCACCAACCATATCCAAAATGGTACGGGAGTCGATGCCGGAGGAAACGGCAAATGCCAGACGGGAAGGAATATTGGCTTTGATAACGCCAGTGATAACGTCTACGGAAGGACGCTGTGTAGCGATGATCAGGTGCATCCCTGCCGCACGAGCCATCTGCGCCAGACGGCAGATGGAATCTTCCACTTCGCCGGGTGCCGCCATCATCAAGTCTGCCAATTCATCGATGATGATAACGATCTGTGGCATTTTTGCTTCCGGTTCGCCTTTTTCTTCCTTCATGGCATTGAAGCCTTTGATGTCACGAACACCACATGCCGCAAAGTCATTGTATCTTTCCAGCATTTCTCTCACTGCCCAGTTCAGTGCCGCTGATGCTTTTTTCGGATCGGTGACAACGGGAATGAGCAAATGAGGAATGCCATTATAGACGCTCAATTCCACCACTTTGGGGTCCACCAAAAGGAGTTTCACTTCTTTCGGGTCTGCTTTATACAAAATACTTGTAATCAGTGTATTGATGCAGACACTCTTACCACTGCCTGTTGCGCCGGCAATGAGCAGGTGAGGCATTTTTGCAATGTCTGTCACAATGGGATTGCCTGTGATATCTTCCCCCAAAGCAAAAGCCAGTTTGGAGGGATGTTTGCGGAAAGCGTCACTTTCCAGCACTGTCCGCAGATATACGGACTTGGTTTCTTTGTTTGGCACTTCGATACCTACTGCCGCTTTGCCGGGAATAGGCGCTTCAATACGAATGCCGCTGGCCGCCAGATTCAGGGCGATATCGTCTGCCAGATTGACAATCTTGCTGACCTTAACCCCCTGACTGGGAGAAACTTCATATCTTGTAACAGTAGGGCCTGCGCTGACATTGATGACGCGGGCTTCTACACCGAAACTTTTCAGTGTCATTTCCAGTTTTCTGCCATTCTTCTGCTGTTCCAGAATACCAGAACCGTTGCTATTGCCGGGGTCACGTCCTAACAGACTGATCGGCGGGAACACATAAGGCTTTTCAGCCGGTTCCGCAGGGGCAGCTGCTGGCTGCTGTGCCGCTTCTTTCTGCACTTCCGGGTTTGTCGTTGCTTCCGTTTTTGCAGGTTCCGGCACAGGCGTTTCCACTGGCATTTCTTCCACCATAGGAGCCTGTTCTTCCACATAAGGTTCTTCTTCTGCCACAGGTTCTTCCACTTCTGGCATATCCATTTCTGGAATTGTGTTTTCTTCTGCATCTTCCAAATCTGCGAAATGGAAGTCTGTTTTTTCTTCTGCTGCCCGCATAGCTTCCGCTGCAAGGGCTGCCGCCTGAGATTCCATATCCCATGCTGCTTCTGGCATTTCTTCTGCCATATTTTCTACAGTATTATCATCACCGAAGATTTTTTCGTAAACAGCTTCTTCCTCTGTCATTTCCGCAGGTTCCGGCTTGTTTGCAACTTCTTTCAGCGGTTCTACCACTTTAAAGCGTTCCGTAGATCTGGGCGGCATCTGTGTGCCCTGTTCCAGTTCGTCCACCTGCAATTTTCCACCGAATACCACATTGAAATCCCGTTTGGGTTCTTCCATGGGCATTTCGTTTTCTTTCACAAAGTCGTAAATGGGTTCCCGTTTCTTCACGCTGTAATCCTGCTTTTTCTGACGGAAAACCGTTTCTTTCACCTCAGGATGCTCTGTGGCTTCCACTTCATGAAGCTCAATGTTGAAATCTTCTTTATTCATCACACGGCGACGTTTTGCTTCCTGTTTTTCCAATCGTGCCGCTTCCATTTTTTCTTCCTGACGGATGCGGTCAGCCTTATTTTTGATTTTCTCATTGCGCACCTGTCTTCTGACTTTCTGATGGTCTGCCAGTGTACCCATAGCACCGAAGAAAGAACGTCCTGTTGCCAAAATGATGGAAATCACCAGCATCGCCAGCAGAACGATAACGCTGCCCAATGCGTCCAACAGCCCAAAAAGTCCACCGCCAAAGAGTCCGCCAATTAAGCCACCGTTTGTCAAAGAACCGCTGTCAAAAAGCTCCATGGCTTTTTTCGCAAAGCCAAGATCTCCAGAAACATTCAAAGGATGGAACAGGTACGCCGCTGATGCCACGGTCAGCAGGAATAACGCACCGCCAAAGGCACGCACCAAAGGCCATTTCCGCTCTTCAGACATGAGCATCCAGACACAATAGATAATGACCAATACCGGCAGCAAAGCGCCGCTGATCCCCAAAAGTCCTTGGAAAAATCCCCCGATAACCTGACCTACAACCCCCATTTTGCTGGTGATCTGGCTGATGAACACCACTGCCGATATGACGATGATGACAATCAGTATCACTTCATCTAAGATACTGTCACCAAATCGTTCTCTGCTTTCTGGCATACGGGTGGTTTCCCGTTTTGGCGCAGATTTCGTATTTTTTGTATGACTGGCTTTTTTTGCTGCTGTTTTTGCAGTCGTTGTTTTTGTGCTTTTGCTGCCAGTTTTCTTCACCGCAGGGGACTTGGCTGTTGTCTTTCGCCCCGTGCTGCTCCCTTTTGCTGCCAAAGCTTTTCACCTCTGTTCTCAAGAAATCACTAATAAAATATTATACAATAAAAATAATCTGCTGGCAAACGAAAACCTGTGATTTCACGCAAAAAAACTGACCCGCTTGCTGTCATAAAAATCAGATGCAGGTCAGTTTTTGATGTTCTTCGTTGGCAAAAATCCTCAGTCCATTTTCACCACTTCAATATCCGCTTCTTCCAGAATCTTTCTGGACAGTTCATCAGGGTATTCTCCTTTGTGCACAATGCGCTTAATGCCTGCATTGATAAGCATTTTGGCGCAGATCACACAGGGCTGCAATGTGATATAAATGGCAGCGCCTTCCGTGGAAATCCCCAGTTTTGCCGCCTGAATGATAGCGTTCTGCTCCGCATGGAGGGCGCGGCAAAGTTCATGGCGTTCCCCAGAGGGCACTCCCAGCCGCTGACGTTCGCAGCCGCCTATTTCCGTACAGTGCTTCAAACCAGCCGGCGCGCCGTTATACCCTGTTGTGATGATACGGTTATCCTTTACAATGACCGCTCCCACCTGTCTGCGCAGACAGGTAGATCTGGTCTTGACAATCTCCGCAATCTCCATAAAATATTCGTCCCAACTTGCTCTCACAATCGTTTCTCCCTTCTGTTTCTTTCGTAAATCATTCCGCAAAAATCCTACCACAAAGATAGCATATACACCTATCATTGTCAAACCAAATCCCCTCAGTCATACCGAAAAAAAGACTTAAAAAACCTCAGTAAATCTTCTATCCAGCCTCATAAAAATATAATAGCCGGAATCCTTTTGCAGGATTCCGGCTATCTTTTTTCTTATGAAGCATCCTCTAAAACCGAGGCTTTTGTTTTGCAGATATTCCAGATCAGATGATCAGGTTCATTTTCTTTGCTTCGAATTCCAGTTCTTCGCGGAACTGAGGAGCAGCCAGGGAAATGATCATTTTTGCTCTCTGGCTAGCTGTCTGACCTTTCAGACGAACGATACCGTTTTCTGTTACCAGGAAGTCCACTTCGTTTCTAGGTGTGGTAACGATAGAACCAGGTGTCAGAATGGGTTTGATCTTGGAGATGGTGCCGCCTTTTGTAGTGGAAAGCATTGCGATGAAGCCTTTACCGCCTTTGGACATATTCGCACCTCTTACGAAGTCCAGCTGACCGCCGGAACCGCTGTAATGTTTGGTACCGATGGATTCGGAGCAAACCTGACCAAACAGGTCAACTTCGATACAAGAGTTAACGGATACGAAGTTATCATGCTGTGCGATAACAGCAGGGTTATTGATATAGCTTACAGGATACATTTCGAAAGCCGGGTTGTCATCCATGAAGTCATACATTTTTTTGGAACCCCAAGCCAGAGTTGCAACAGTTTTGCCAACATGGATAGGTTTTTTCATGTTGGTTACTGCGCCGCATTCCAGCAGGTCAACCATACTGTCTGTGAACATTTCTGTGTGCAGACCCAGATCTTTTTTATCTTTCAGCAGAACACCAACAGCGTTGGGGATACCGCCGATACCCAGCTGCAGAGTTGCGCCGTCGCAAACTTCGTCAGCGATCATCTGACCGATTTTCTTATCATCATCGGACAGAGGAGGGTTGTTCAGAACCAGCAGAGGTCTGGAGGATTCGCACAAAGCTGTTACCTGAGAGATGTGAATCAGGCAGTCACCCATAACACGAGGCATCTGATCGTTTACATCCAGCAGGATGATGTCAGCTTTTTCACGCATTGCTACAACTTCTGCGCCAGCCATAGGGCAGCTGAAGTAACCATGCTTGTCCATAGGAGAAACTTCTGCGTAGAAAACATTCAGTCTGGGCTGAACATCTCTCCAGTAACCGGGAATTGTGCTGTAGTTACAAGGAATATAAGTATGGATACCTTCCTGGATGCCTTTTCTGCCGGGAGCGCCTGTGAACCAGGATACATATTCATATTTGCCTTTCAGTTCGGGTTTCATGAAGGGGCCGCCTTTTACAGACAGTGTTGCATGGTGTACGACACCTGTCAGTTCGCCTCTCATTGCTCTTGCTGCAACCGCTTCACAAATAGCGGTAGGTTCTTCCAAACCTGTGGGACATGCGCAAACGTCACCGGATTTTACATACATGGCAACTTCTTCAGGGGATTTGCGTTTTGCCTGATACATTTCCTGGAATTTGTTCATATTCTCTCACCTTTCTTCATTTATTTGATTAAAAATCGGCATACTGCCAACGAGTTTCTTCTCATGCATACAATATACGCAATAATATTTTATATTTTACCATAGCAGCAGGCAAAAAGTAAAGAATAGCTCATCATGTTTCTGATTATATACAATCATACCATATTTTATGGTTCTTTTTCTATGCAATTTTTTCATAAAACATTGAAAATTCAATGTCTACATATGTCATACATCTTTTATACCGTACTCTTTTTCCGCAGTGTTTTTTCTAAATTTAACTTCCATGTTCTTTTCTTTGTACGACATGAAAAACAGGCACAAAAAAAGACTGTATTCATAAAGAATACAGTCTTTTGTGGTTACAGATTAAACCAGATATTTCTGTACTTCAGCGGGAAGCAAATCCTGTTTGCGGCTGATAATCATAATCATATCTGTTTCAGCTTCCGCAGAAGTCTTTTCCAGTTCTTCAATGAACTTCACGAAATCCGCGTCGCTAACTTTGTCCACAATATGATTCAGGCCGTCAATATAGATTTTTTCAATATCGCTATTCTGAGAAAGGATACCACAAACAAATCCTCTGAAAACCTGAGGGTCTTCCATAATAAACTTCGGTGTATCTACAAAACGAACGCTATAATGCAGATCATACATGCGGCTGTTGTCATCGTCTACGAAAACAACGCTGCCTTTCGCGGTTTTGCCCGCTTCATTTGCCATTGCAATGAGTTTCTTTGTTTTACCTTCACCTTTTTCGCCTGCAAGAATCTGAACCATCGCAATCTCCCCCTTCATGATGTTGGTGATATACCTTTTCGTATTTGTTAGATTGTATTGCAGTAAAGCTAATGCTTTATGTTTATGATGTTATTATTCTCCCTTTTCAGAAAAAACCCTCTTTTTTTCCTGCTAATTTTTCAAAACCATATACATTTATTCAGTTTCAACAAGTCGATTCCATAAAATACGAACTGAATTCATGCACAATGTATATGATTATTTGTTCACTCTGCCCAAATCCTCTTTGGTGTAGCGGTACACAATGTGATGGAGCGTGGAACGGTACTGTTCATAAGTTTCCACATCCAATGCGCCAGGTCTGGTCATCAGTCTAAGGGGAAAAGGCTTCTGCCCTTTGCGCATAGGCGGCTGCATATAGGGATAATCATTCCATACAAATCCATGACGTTCATAAAATCCAATCCTGCGGCGTGTCAGCTCGTCTTCCGGCAATTCCACTTCCAGAACGACTTTTTTACGTTTCCAATCCAAAAACATATCCAGCACATCCCCGCCAAAACCATGATTCCGCTTTTCCGGCAAAATGGCAAAATGATCCACATACAGCAGATCATCCGGCAGCTCCCAGGCAGCAATCACCCCACCGTTTTTTCTATTTTCATCCTTGATGGCATACAGACGGTATCTTTCATTTTGGAGCAGAGCCAGCTGATCTTCTCTCGTACGCAGTTCTGTTTCCGGAAAACTCTGTGCAAGAATCGGATAAACTTTTTCAAAATCGACTTCCGTCAATACTCTCTCAAACATCATTTTTTCCTCCTGTCTGCTTCTCGTGGGTAACAGCATACCACATTTTAAGTAGAAAAGCAACGACGTCCCATATGGAAGGATTTTACGTTTTCTTTGCAATTTTCACTGTTCTCTTTTCTTTTTTCCGTTCTATGCTATACTGAAAAGCATAAGAAAGGATGTGATTCTTTGAAGAAAATTAAATACAGTATTCTTCTGGGACTGTTATTGCTGTTATGGAGCACTGTACCAGCTTTTGCAAAAGATGTAACTGTGCAGCTGGACGGCAGTGTATTGTCCTGCCGCCACGACCCTGTCATCGAAAATGACCGGGTACTGGTTCCCATGCGGGACATCATGGAGCCATTAGGCTACGAAGTGGTATGGAATGAAAAAGACCGTTCCATTGTGGCAAAAGATGCGGATACCAATATGTATCTGACCATCAACAATGCCTACGCTACCGTCAATAATACCCAAGTGGTATTGGACGCAGCCCCCCGCATCATTGATGATATCACCATGGTTCCCCTGCGCTTTGTGGCAGACTACAGCGGTGCTTCCGTCACCTGGGATTCCAAAACCTACACCGTATCCATTGAAAGAGGCGGCGCACCTACCACACCGGAATATACCACCGCAGACTCTGTGGTTTATATCCAGACAAATAAAATCCAGGGAAGCGGCATCGTTCTGTCAGAAGACGGCCTTATTGCCACCAACTTCCATGTCATTGAAAACGCTTCCACAGCTCAGATCATATTCAATGATGGCACCGTCTACGCAGGCGGCATCACCGTTGTGGGTCTTGACCCCCAGGCAGACATTGCTCTCCTGCAAATTGACAAACAGGGACTGCATCCTGTGACACCTTCTTATACCATCACAGCTGGAGAAAAAGTCACAGCCATTGGTTCTCCCAAAGGCAACCGCAATGTTTCCAGCACGGGTACTGTCAATGGGTATACAGACGACATCATTTCCATGACTGCTCCCATTGCCCACGGCAGCAGCGGCGGCGGTCTGTTCAACGCAGCTGGACAGGTCATCGGCATGTGTTCTTCTTACAGCGAAAATCAATATTTCGCTATTCCCATTGAGAAAGTCCTTGCGGTACACCGTACCATGAACCTGCCCATCAGTGGCATGAAAAATTATGTGTATCAGCCATCCGCTCCCAGAAATATCACTTATACAACGGAAAATGGCTATACCTATTTCATTTGGGAACCTGTTTATGATGCGGATTACTACTATATTTATATTGCTTCCGAAGAAGGCGGCAATTATCAGCAGGTGAAAAACACCACACTGAACAATAATCAGTGGTACTGGAATTATCCTCATGCATTTGGCATTTCCATGACAAACAAGCAGGGATTCTACATCCGCATTGCTACCGTACGGGACGGCGTAGTCTGCGGCACCAGCAATCCCATTTATGTACCTGCAAATTAATATTTGAATGCAAAAAACCGATGTTTTTCACATCGGTTTTTTTATACTCTGCATTTTACAAATAATACTTTCACTTCTGTATCTGTATGGTTATACAGTTTATGCTTCCGTCCCGGCAGGATACGGATGGTATCCTCTTCTCCCAACACAAATACTTCCCCTTCCAAGTCAATGGTCACTTCTCCCTGCAGTACATAAGCCACTTCCTCCTCCTGGGTATGCTGAGTATATCCATTGGATGTCCACGATTTTCCTTCCAGCGTCATGAGAAGCAATTCCAGATTGGCATGGCAGGTATCGCATGCCAAAACGTCATACATGGTTTGCCCCTGATACATAACAATGGTCTTGCGCTGCTCTTTGCGCAGTATCATTTCGGCGTTTTCCACCTTCTGTTCCACCAGTTCTGATACAGAAATGCCCATAGCCTCCGCCAACGTAGACAAGATACTCAAAGTAGGATTGCCAATATTCCGTTCCAACTGGCTGAGCAGAGCTGTACTCAAATTGGTTTGTCTCGCAAAATCCCGCAGGGTCAAACCGTTTTTCCGCCGATATTCCGCAATTTTCTCACCGATTCTAGTGTTTTTCATGTCCCTCACCTCTCCGCTCATTGTATAGCACATCACACATAATTTCAATATATTTAATTTTGTTAAATTTATTGTATCACATAAAAATCCGTGTTATACTGGCACAAACGAAAGGAGGGACTGTCATGTCCGCAAAACAGCAATCCATACTGGCAAATCTAGGTTTGCTTTTGGCTGCAGCCATTTGGGGCGGTGGTTTTCTGGCAGGAAAATTCGCATTGGCGGAATATGAGCCTTTTACCATACTGGCATTTCGCTTTTTAGGCTCCGCTCTTTGTCTGGGTCTGATTTTCTGCCGTAGTCTGCGGCACACCACAAAAAATGTCGCCAAAAAAGGGATGCTCTTAGGGATATTACAGTTTGTAGGACTTTCTGTCCAACTGGCAGGACTTGACCGCACCACACCCGGAAAACAGTCTTTCCTCATTGCTTCTTATGTAATGTTCGTTCCTTTTCTGAGCTGTTTTCTGCTGCGGAAACGAATCAATGGCAGAGAACTGCTGGCAGCAATTCTGACACTGGCTGGCATCGGCTGCATCAGCCTCAATGAAAGTCTGACCATCGGACTTGGGGAGAGTCTTTCTGTTGGATTTGCATTTCTCTTTGCTTTGCAGATCGTATTGGTGAGCATCTTTGCCAGAAATGAAGATCCCATCCGTCTGTCCTTCTTCCAGTTTCTGTCGGCAGGTCTTTTGGCTGCTGTGACCGCTCTGCTCACAGACGGTATCCCACAGAGCTGTTCTCTTTTGACTTTTGGCAGCCTGTTATACCTCATTGTGCCAAACACTGTTCTGGCATTTACCATCCAGAATGTGGCACAGCGTTATACCTCAGAAACAGCAACTGCTATCCTGCTTTCGCTGGAATCTCTGTTCGGATTTCTTTTCTCCGTGTGGTTTCTGAAGGAGCCTGTCACCGCAAAAGTGGTGCTGGGCTGTATCCTGATATTTGCCGCTGTACTCCTTTCCAAAATAGACGCGGCGCAATTTCTGAAAAGACATAAGGTTTCTGTTCCTACCGAAAAACAGCCATAAATAAACATAAAATAGCCAGAACCCTTTGTATCTTAAGGATTCTGGCTTTCTTTATTTTCTTATGCAACAGCCGTAAAAGAAGTTCGGCTTTTTCTCTTAATCCTGCATTTCCTTTGTCACATCCGCTTCCTTTGCTTCCACAAAACGAATGAGATCTTCTGGATTCAAAATAATCTGTTCCCCGCGCATACCTGCGCTGACTGCGATTTCATCAAACAAAATAGCAGTTTCATCAATAAAAGTAGGATATTTCTTTTTCATGCCAATGGGGGAACATCCGCCGCGGATATATCCTGTCAGACCCAACAGTTCTTTCACATGGGTCATTTCCAGTTTTTTATTGCCGGAAACGGCTGCCGCTTTTTTCAAATCCAATTCCATATCCACAGGAATGCAAAAAACGAGGATTCCCGTTTTATCCCCTCTTGTCACAAGGGTTTTGAATACCTGCTCTGCCGGAATTCCTACCTGTTCCGCTGCATGAA
>CATZIM010000045.1 GCA_958420075.1 uncultured Clostridia bacterium
CGATATTGATGCCTTCGGGCAGTGTCAAGTCAAGGTCTTTTTCAACTTCTTCTTCTGCGTCCAGATTGCCCAGGATATCAATGCCCTGTGTTTCCAGATATTCATAAATCCGATCGATGCGGTCGGGGTCTAAGTCCAAATCCGCCAGATGGTCCATGACCTCTTTATACTCTAATACGCTTTTCTTCTTTTTGCCCATGGCAACCAGTTCTTCCAGTCTGGTCAACAATGTGGTTTCTTCGACGGATTTCAAAGCAATCCTCCCTTTCTGTGTTCCTTATAGTCTAACCATATCAGATGGTAATATGCAGTGCCTCCAGCTTTCTTTTCTCCTCCACCAGCTGTTGGATTTCCTCCACGGTGGATGCCTGTGCCGTTTTTCGGTCGATCTTTGCCCGCTTCAATACTTTTGCGGCTTCATTGACGGCTTTTTGCAGGTCAAACCCATCGTCTGCCGGCGGTTGTGCCGCGAAAATTTCCGTGACACGCCGTTGCGCTTCGCCTTCCTCAAAAAAACTGATCAGTTCCGCAGGGAACACATTCCCCGCTTCTTCCCATAAAGTGCCCATGGCTTCAAATGCCTTGCCGTAGACCTCCGTGGGAAAATCGTCCTTATCCAACACCTTCTGTAAAATTTCATATATATGCCGATGGCTGGCAGAAAAATACAACAAACTTTTCTGGGCGTCCAACAACCCCTTATCTTCCTTTTCTCTGCCGCCGTACTGCCTTTGCATCTGTATCTGCCGCTTCTGGGCTTCCTGCTGGAATGCCTCGTCTTCTTTGCGGCGGAGTTTCCGTATTTCATTCTGGATGGCGCTTTCCTCCACCCCTGTCATACGGCTGACCTCGGCGGTATACACATCCCGCTCGATGTCGCTTTCCAATTTTGTCAAAATCTGCGCTGCCTCTGTGGCAAAGCGCACCCGATGTTCCGGGTTGTCCAGGGCGTATTTCCTGCGGATGCAGGCGATCTGGAACGATATATAATGAACGGCATTGACCAGCAGCTTGGAAAACTCTGCTGAGCCGTTTTGTTTGATGAATTCGTCGGGGTCTTTGCCGTCAGGCACCTGTGTCACCCGTACATGGAATCCATTTTCCACCAATACGGGAATGGCACGGAGAGCGGCGTTTGTGCCTGCTTCGTCGCTGTCGTAAAGCAGGATCACGTCCTCGGCGTATTTCTTCAATGTCATGGCGTGTTCCCGGTTGAATGCCGTTCCCAAAGACGCCACCACATTATGGAATCCTGCCTGATAGACAGAAATCATATCCATATATCCTTCCACCAGAATGAGCTCCTTCTTTCTGGCAGCTTTTGCAAAGTTCAGCCCGTATAGATTGCGGCTCTTGCTGAACAGTATGGTTTCGGGGGAGTTCAGATACTTAGGTTCCCCCTTGCTTAGGATTCTGCCGCCAAACCCTACCACGCGTCCTTGCGCGTCGAATATGGGGAACATAAGCCGTCCCCGGAAACGGTCGTGGTAGCCGCTTCCTTCCCTATCGGGAATGACTAAGCCGCTTTTGACCATATCCTCTACGGAATATCCCAATCCCTTCAAGTGGTCGAAAAGGGCATGTCTGCGGTCTGGAGAATAACCGATGCCGAACTTTCTGGCAAGGTTTGGCTTTAATTGCCGCCGCTCCAGATAAGCCCGTGCCGGTGCGCCTTCTTCCGACAAGAGGGTATCATAATAAAACCTTCCTGCCGCCCGATGCATCTCAAAGAGCCTTGCTTTCAGCCGCTCCATGGCGAGAGCCTGTCCCGTCATTTGAGGCTCCGGCAAAGGGATATTGGCGCGCTCCGCCAGTTTTTTCACCGCTTCGGGAAAATCACAGTTTTCCATTTCCATCAGAAAGCCGTATACATTCCCGGACGCTCCACAGCCGAAACAGTAATAAAACTGTTTTTCACTGTTGACGGAAAAAGACGGGGTCTTTTCGTGATGGAAAGGGCAAAGTCCGAAGTAAGAACTGCCCTTTTGCTTCAACGGAACGTATTGGGAAATGACATCCACAATGTCATTTTGCATACGGATTTCCTCAATCAATTCTCTCGGATACCGCATTGTCCTCCCCCCTTTCCGTCTTTTTGGAAACAACGTTTCTGGAATTTCCGTAAACATTGGAGAAAGGAAGCTGTTACACTTCCTTTCTCCTGCTATACTCTATGATTTCGACATTTCCCCGAAAAATCCTCCCTTTTGGCGACGTTTTGTATATTTGAACAAAAACCGACCGCAAAAGACCGATTTTTCGCAAAAATCCATCAATAAATCAAAGGACGCTCCATTCCGCAGGAATAAAGAGTTTCTTGAATCTTGCCACGGCAAAACGGTCTGTCATGCAGGCGACATAATCACAAACGGTCTGTTCCACCGTTTCTCCTTCTTCTATGAGGCGGCGGAACTCTCCTTCCATCTCCTGCGGATGTTCCAGATAGTAGGCAAAGAGGTCGCCTACGATTTTCTGGGCTTTTTCATGCTCACTGGTGGCAATGTCGCTATGGTAGACCTTCCGGAACATGAATGCCCGCAGTCCCGTCAGGGTCGCCCGCATTTCCGGACTCATGCAGATGTCATTGATTCCGGTGCTATGTAATATGGTATCCCGGATCATGGCATTGATGCGTTTGCTGGACGTTCCCCCCATGACTGCCACATATTCCGCCGGAATATCCTCAGGGCGGAGCATACCTGCCCGAATGGCATCGTCAATGTCGTGGTTGGTATATGCGATTTTATCTGAAAGCTGTACGATCTTCCCTTCCAGTGTGGCAGGGTGTCCGCTGGTACGGTGGTTCAGTATACCATCCCGGACTTCCCAGGTGAGATTCAGCCCCTTGCCGTCTTTTTCCAGACGGTCTGCCACGCGAAGGCTCTGTTCATTATGGGCAAAACCTCCCCAGTCTTTGCAAAGTTCATCCAGTTTCCGCTCCCCGGCGTGGCCAAAAGGCGTATGCCCCAAGTCGTGACCCAAAGCAATGGCTTCTGTCAAATCCTCATTGAGCCGCAATGCTCTGGCAATGGTGCGGGCAATCTGGGCAACCTCCAAAGTATGGGTCAAACGGGTGCGGTAGTGATCTCCTTCTGGAGAGATGAACACCTGCGTCTTATGCTTCATGCGCCGAAAGGCCTTGCAGTGTATAATACGATCTCTGTCCCGCTGAAAATCCGTGCGGAAATCGCACTTTTCCTCTGGGCGCAGCCGCCCTTTGGATGCGGCGCTTTTTGCCGCCAGGGGACTCAGTATTTTTTCCTCCAATTCTTCTTGAAACAAACGATATTCCATTCTCATCCCTCCTTTTTTCTTCCTTAATAAGAAAATACGCTTCTTTCACAAAAAAATCCTCTTTTTTTCTGTAAAAAAATAGGGAAAACCCTGTAAAATCCAAGGTTTTCCCTTTTTAATTTCCCATGAAATAGGCGGCGCATTTCACAGCGTTGAAAACAGCCATAGCCGCCCCTGCCAACGCGAAAAATCGCAGCTGCCGCTCATACCCATCGGACGCCCAATGCCATGCGTCCTGTGTCTGCTGATACTCTTTCAGCATACACCAATACAAAAGAGCACATAACCCAAAAAATACCGTTGTCCATGCGGAAATTGCCGCCAAAGGCCCTGTCATCTGGTACTGCTCGAATACCCCTGCCAGCAAATCCAGAAACATACAGACAGTCAAAACTTTCTGCATATTGTTTCGGATGAAGGGATGACGGTCTAAAAATAAAAGTAATTTCGGTTTTTCCATAAGATTCTTCCTTTCTCAAAACGATAGGATGCACAAAAACAAACAGACTCCCGCAGCCACCAAGCAAATGGCAAAGGTCACCCACATTTTCGCGGGAGTTGCCTCCACTTTGCCTTCTTTGAAAAAAACAAAAACACACCGAGCACAATACAGAAAAACCAGAGCCATCATGGCGTGTGCCAGCCAGTCCAAGGGTGTCTTGCGCCAAAAATCAAAAGCGTTCCCAATCATATATAGAACGAACCAGAATTTCAGAGAATTTCGATGGGTATCAAAAAACGTATCCAATTTATGCAGATCAATCTTTTTCATATTACTGCCTCCTTTTTCCCAGCATAGCAAAGAATGCGCATATTGTCTATGGATACAAAAAATCCAGCCAAAGCAACTTCCCCTTAAGAAAATACTGCTTTTCCTTTCCCTTGATTTCTTAAGGGGAATTGTGACAGCTGTCTTTAGAAGAAAACACATCAAATAAAATCTCAGTAAAAATAAGAAAGCTGGAATCCCCTATATGACAAGGATTTCAGCTTTCTTTGTTTTCTTATGAAGATGTCCCTAAATTTTACGGCTGGAATTCTTTGAAATATGTTTTTGCGAAAATATCCTTTAATGCCAGCATGGCATCTTCCGCAGAATAGCCGTATATCTTCTGGACTTCCCGTATCATGGCAGCAAACTGGGTTTCGTAAGGGGCGCAGTCCATTTCCTGCTGATAAGTCACCAATATAGGATAGAGTTTCGTCCAGTCCACCACATAACCCGTTTCCGTCTGTTTGATTTCCGGCTGTTTTTCTTCTTCTGCCAAAAGGCTGTTGCAGTCTGTTTCCAGAGCTTCAGCCAGCTTCACCAGTCCCGGCACCGTAGGCATGGTGGTGCCTGCTTCCCATTTGGAAACAGTCTGTCTTGCCACCTGCAATTTTTCTGCCAGCTGTTCCTGTGTCAGATTGGCGTTCTTTCTTGCCTTTGCGATATTTTTTCCCAAATCCATGAAAATCCCTCCTTATTTATCATGGTAACAAAAACGCACCGCCCTTTCCACCACCAGACGGGCAAAAACGCACGCCAGAAGTGCATTTTTCCAATAAAAAACGGATGAATCTTTAGGGGCATCTTCATAAGAAAACAAAGAAAGCCAAAATCCTTATCATGACAAAGGATTTTGGCTTTCTTATTTTATGAAGATTTTCGTTGTTATGTTTTCTTATGAAGACAGCCGTCGCAATTCCCCTTAAGAAATCAAGGAAAAGAAAAATCAATGTTTTCTTAAGGGGAAGTTGCTTTCATTCATCCGTTCTCTTTTCATTCCGGCACTTTGCCGTCACCGCGATAGTGGGCATAAGCTTTGCCGCGCACCTGCACAAACTCCATTTCTGGATAACGCAGGGCTGTGAGATAACCGCCATAAACGCATCCTTGGTCGATGTCAACGGTGTTGTTCACCAAGTCGGGACGTTCTGCCACCGTATGTCCATAGACCACCAGCGCTTTGCCGTGGTAAGATGCCGCCCAGTCCCGTCTTTGGGGTCTGCCGTTTTCGTCTGTTTCCCCTGTGGTTTCCCCATAGAGGCACACTGCCCGTATCTTCCCGGAAAAATATCCCATGCTTTCTTCCTGCAAGCCGCCATGGACGATTGCCAGACGTTTTTTATCCAGCAGAAGATAATAGCACTGGCTTTCATAGCACTGCATATAGCGAATGCGGAATGCCTGCCGTTCCTCTCTGCTCAGCTTGTCCAGTTCTGCCACGGTTTTCTCCAGACCATGAGAAATCCGCACACGGTTCCCCAGAAAATAACGGTAGAGCTTATTGCAGTGATTGCCGTGAACCCAGAAACCGCCGTTATAAGCCACCTGATCCATCCAGAAATTCAGGCATGCCAAATTCGCAGGGCCTTTGTCGGATACATCCCCCACGGAAATGAGCCGCCGTTTGTCCGGATGGACATAAATACCCTTTTCCTCCCGGTAGCCCAGCTTTTCCACCAGCTGGATCAGCTCGTCATAACAGCCATGGACATCACCAATGATATCAAATTGATTTTCACGGAACTCCAATATACGGAAGTTCCGTTCCCGTCGTTCCTTTTTCATATACACCAATCATTTCTACTTCTGTTTTTTTCAATCTTTTTTATCATAACATAAAATCCTCTGTCCGTGCAAAAAAAGTGAAAAAACTTTCTCCCCGCCGCATAAAGTAATGACAGGAGGTGGTATGTATGTATGGAAAGAGAGAGATACCCGCACCCTTTGCGCCACAGAAACAAAAAGCAAAACCCCAGAAAAACCAGGCAAGACAGACTTCCGGCGGCTGTTCTCCGGCGGCGGTGCTTCTGCTGTTGGATCTGCTTTCCCGGTAAACAGATACGGCGTATTTCCCTTTTGGAAAATACGCCGTATTTTTTATGTTGTCACAGTCCCATAAGCCCCATGATCTGCTGCATCTGTGCCCGGTCGCCTTCCGGCAGATTTTGAGACACTGCCGCCAGCAGGGCTTTTTGTTCTTCTTTAGACAAGCTGCCTCCTTGCGCCAATGCTTCTCCATATTCCAGAAAAACATCCAATCGTTCCAGTCCTGTTTTATCCTTGCTTTTTTCCTGGGCTTCCCGGATCAGCCGCAGCCGTTCCTCGCCCAGAGCCTCCATTTGTGCCTTTGTCCAGTCCATCCAATCCCTCCTTTTGTATGAGGATCTCCCTTGCGTCCATAACTCGCATAAGGGTATCCAGTCTTGTCTGTTCGCCTTGGGACAGGCAGGGGCGAATGGCTGAAAGCATCTGCCTTCTGCGCACAGATGGCGGCAGGGTATCCCGGCTGCGGGCTTGAAGAACGCCTCCCGTCAGCATCCGCCGCATTTCCATGAGCCGCACCACTACATACAGATCCCGCTGGTACTCCTGATCCAGAAAAGGAATGGCTGCCATGAGCATTTTCTCCTGCTTTTCCCCTTCCTCCTCCACTGCCGGCGCAGACTGCTGCGGCGCCTGCGGCATATCCTGCCCCATGAGCCGGCGCAGTCTTTCCAGCCTTCCTGCCAGATTCATGAGTTCTGTTTTCCGGTTTTCCTCCATGGTATTCCCTCCATCCTGTCCTTCATCAAAAGATATGCCGCCGGAAGGAAAAAAAGAACTTCTTTCTCATTCCCAAAAAACTGCCCTTCGCATACTCTGTCAGAAAGGGGGTCTTTCAAATGGAGCATTTTACAGATACCGCCATTTCGTCAAAATCATTCCCCACAGGAAAAGGCATCGGCATTGCCATACTGGACACAGGCATCTCTCCTGTGGCGGATTTTACCATACCTACAGACCGCATCATCGCTTTTCGGGATTTCATCAACGGACGGACAACGCCTTACGACGATAACGGACACGGGACCCATGTGACAGGCGCAAAAAAAGAAACAACGCCTATGTTTTTCACATAGGCGCTGCCTCTTCCATTTTCTTATAATGCTTTTATATGTAGGAGTTAGAGATTATCCGATTGATTACTGGAACATGAGAAATGCTACCAGTACGATGATGCAAGCATCTACCAAGTGGCTGCAAGCATTTTTACACCACTGCATGATTTTTTCGCCTTCCTTCTTTAACCTAACAGATTAGGCAGGAACATAGAGATTGCCGGTACATAAGTGATCAGCATCAATGTTGCGATCATCAGCACCAGGAAGGGGATGATCCCCTTGATGACCACATCCAGCGTCGTTTCCCCAACACGGGAAGCAACGAACAGGTTTACGCCCAGTGGAGGTGTGATGAAGCCGATTGCCAGGTTGGTTACCATGATGATACCGAAGTGAACGGGGTCAACGCCCAGAGCTGTTACAACAGGGAACAGGATGGGAGCCAGAATCATGATCGCACATACTGTTTCCATGAAGCAGCCTACCAACAGCAGCAGCAGGTTGATCAAAAGCAGGATCAGCACTTTGCTGTCTGTCATAGTTGTCAGCAGAGTTGCAACGGTTGTAGGGATACGACCCAGTGTCAGGACTTTGGAGAAACCGGTTGCACAGCCGATAACCACCAGAATGGTTGCGGTTGTTTCGCAGGCTCTCTTTGTTACATCCAGCATCTGTTTGAAGTTCAGTTCTTTATGTACGAACAGACCGATGATCAAGCTGTAGATTACGGATACAGCAGCTGCTTCTGTAGGGGTGAAGATACCACCGTAGATACCGCCCAGGATGATAACGGGGGACAGCAGCGCCCATTTGCCTCTCCATACTTCGCGGAGCGCACGGCTGATGCTAAAAGGTTCTGTGTCGCCTTTATAGCCAGCTTTTCTTGCGTAGAAGTAGCTGTAAGCGATCAGTACCAGACCAATGAGGATACCAGGGATGAAACCTGCCAGGAACAGGGAGCTTACAGAGCTGTTTACAGTTACGGAGTAAACAACCATAGGGATACTGGGCGGGATGATAACGCCGATGGAACCAGCGGCAGCAATCAGCGCCAGTACGAATTTTTTGTCATAGCCTTTTTCCAGCATGGTAGGAACAACCATACCGCCGACAGCTGCTACAGTTGCCGGGCCGGAACCGGAAATAGCTGCGAAGAACATACATACAACAACGGTTACGATGGCAAGACCGCCGCGGATTCTGCCGAAAAATACGTTGGCAACGTCCAGCAGACGTTTGGAAATACCGCCGCCGCCCATCAATTCACCGGCGAATACGAAGAACGGAATCGCCATGATGGGGAAAGAGTCTGTACCAGTTACCATGTTACGCGCTACAAAGCCCAGTGTCAGCTGGTCTGTAGCGAAGATATAAGCCAAGGAAGCGATCCCCAGGGAGAAACCGATGGGAACAGTCAAAACAAGGCTGACGATCAATGTGATAAATACCACTGCTGCAATTGCTCCAGTTGTCATGCTTCCTGCACCTCCTCGTGATTATGCAATGCTTTGATTCTTCTGATGATGCACTGAACCTGACGGATGGCTGTCAGAACGAAGCCAACCAGAGGTGCTGCGTATACAAACTGCATGGGTACATGCAGCGCGGGAGAAATCTGACCGCTGGCAGAGATTTTCTGGAAAACGGTGACAGATGTTACCGCAATGAATACGGCAAAAGCCAGTACGATGATTTCACTGAGGATTTCCACATAAGGACGTGCTTTCTTAGGATAAATATTGATGGCAGCGTCGATGCGGATATGTGCTTCTTTTTTCGCTGTGTAAGCCACAGAGAAATAAACCAGCCATACAAACAGATATCTTGCCATTTCTTCAGACCATGTCAGAGAGCTATGGAATACATAACGCATGACAACCTGAATAAAAATGATAATACTCATCAAAAACATCAAAGGCACGATGAAGCATGCTTCCAGATGTTCATTCAAAAACTTCATACCTTTTTCCCTCCCCTGTATCTTTACGCCGCAGGTGCTGCTTCAACATCGGTTTCCGTCTGTGCCGGTGTATCTGTCGTCTGTTCTGCGGGATACTTTTCTTTCGCTTTTTCGGCTTCGCTGTAAAGCAGATCGATTACTTCAGGATGTTCTACTTTTTCATAAGCCATATCTTTGATGCCTGCGCAAGCAGCTTTCATTTCTTCCACTACTTCAGGGCTCAGTTCAGAATAATTCATGCCGGGATAGTTTTTGATATTTTCCAAAGCAACGGCTTCATATTCGGAACATCTTTCACGTTCATAAGCAACGGCTTCGTCGGAAATTTTCATGATGATATCCTGTTCTTCCGGTGTCAGACCGTTGAATGTTTCTCCACTCATAAGGATAACGTAAGGAGAATAGATGTGTTTTGTATAAACATAGTATTTCTGTACTTCCTGGAATTTGGACTGCCATGTCAGTTCAGCACCATTGTCCTGACCGTCTACAGTACCCTGCTGCAAAGCGGTGAACAATTCTGTGAAAGCCATAGGTGTAGGGTTGGCACCATATGCTTTCCACTGTGCCAGCTGCAATTCATTTTCCATGATACGAATCTTCAGACCTTTCAGGTCATCCATGGATTCGATGGGTTTGTCTGTGGTGGACAGTGTACGGAAAGAGTTTTCCTGCCACTGCAGCAGCTGGAAACCAACTTCGTTGAGCTGTTCGCCTAGGTAGTCGCCCAGTTCGCCGTCCAGCACTTCGTATACCTGCTGTTTGTTTTCAAAAACCCAAGGAATATCCAGACAGTAAATATCGTTACAGAAAGCAGCTA
>CATZIM010000046.1 GCA_958420075.1 uncultured Clostridia bacterium
CGTTCTGACAAAAGAACCCTTCCCCACTTTCACAGAAACAGGTTTCCCCAAAGAAATTATGGACAAATTTGAAGCAGCCATCGGCACCAAAACACTGGGCAACTATGCCGCTTCCGGCACTGTTATCATTCAGGATCTGGGGGATGAACACGTAAAAACTGGTTATCCTATTATTTATACTTCCGCTGACAGCGTATTCCAGATTGCTGCCCATGAAGACGTCATTCCCGTAGAAAAGCTCTACGAAATCTGCGAAACAGCCAGAAAACTGTTGACAGGCAAATACGGTGTTGCTCGTGTCATTGCCCGTCCCTTCATCGGTACCAGCGGCAACTACACTCGCACCAAAAACCGTAAAGACTTCTCTCTGGAACCTACTGGCGTGACCATTCTGGATCTGGCGAAAGAAAAAGGCATGAATGTAACAGCCATCGGTAAAATCGAAGACATCTTTGAACACCGTGGCATGACACGCACAGATCATACCACCAACAACAATGACGGTATCGAAAAAACAATTCTGTATACCAAAGAAGAATTCGAAGGCATTCTGTTCACAAACCTGGTAGATACAGACATGATCTATGGTCACAGAAATGACGTGGAAGGCTATGCAAAAGCACTGGAATACTTCGACAGCAAACTGCCTGAAATCATGGATGCGATGCATGATGATGATATCCTGTTCATCACCGCAGACCACGGCTGTGACCCTACCACACCCAGCACAGACCACTCCAGAGAATATACACCTCTGCTGGTATACGGCAAACATATAAAAGAAGGCGTAGATCTGGGCGTACGCAAATCCTTTGCAGACATCGGTCAGACCATTTCCGATTATCTGGGTCTGGGCGCACACTTTGAAGCAGAAAGCTTCCTGAAAGACATTCTGAAATAATATTTTTGGCAGAAATGCGACACAGCATATCAATATCATGATAAAAAAGGAGTGTTGTAGTATGAAAAAATATGAATGTACCATCTGTGGATATGTCTACGATGAAGCAATCGGCGATCCCGAACATGGCGTTCCCGCTGGAACTCCTTGGGATAAACTGCCAGCAGACTGGGTATGCCCTCTTTGCGGTGTAGGCAAATCTGATTTTGAAGAAAAACACTGATACAATCAAAAAAACCGAAAATTCCTTACACAAGGAATTTTCGGTTTTCTTTTTTTGCTTTTTGATTATCTTTTGCTCATGTTATCAATGAGTTTTGTTTTCAGCTGCATCAGCTTATCAGAAAGATCAACAGGCACAATATGAGGATTATTCAAGCGCAGATGCTCGTCCCAAAGAGATGCCTTTTCCTGATCGCAGTAAGCCTGAATGTCCATGGTAGCAGGACTTTCATAAACCTGTTTGCCATCAATGAAAACAGGAACCAGCAGTTCTCTGACTCTGTATGTGCCAGGTTCCAGACGCATATTTTTCCATTTTGCGTTGCTGTCGTAGATAGCCAGCGGTTTATTTTCATCAATGGTTTCATCATCCAGCGCAATCAGATCAGCTTTGATCTTGCCTGTGGATTTTTCATAAATACGGAATACTTTCTTGATACCGGGGTTTGTAACTTTTTCCGGGTTATTAGACAGTTTGATTTTCGGGATGAATTTGCCGTTTTCATCTTCTTCTGCCGCCAGTTTATACACACCGCCAAAGGCAGGGCAATCATCACTGGTAATGAGTTTTGTGCCTACGCCCCACAGGCTGATTTTTGCACCCTGAAGTTTCAGGCTGGCAATAAGGTTTTCATCCAAGTCACTGGATGCGCTGATGACAGCGTCAGGGAAGCCTGCTTCTTCCAGCATGGCTTTTGCTTTCTTGGACAGATAAGCCAAGTCGCCGCTGTCCAGACGGATACCATAGTTTTTCAGTTCAATGCCTTTTGCCTGCATTTCCTTAAACACTTTGATAGCATTGGGCACACCAGATTCCAGTGTGTTGTAAGTGTCCACCAGAAGCAGACACGCATCGGGGAACAGACGAGCATATTCACGGAATGCTGTCAGTTCATCGGGGAAGCTCATAACCCAGCTGTGTGCATGGGTACCTTTTACAGGAACCCCAAACTGTTTGCCTGTCAGCACGTTACTGGTACCGCAGCAGCCGCCAATAACAGCCGCTCTGGCACCCAAAGTGCCTGCGTCAGGGCCCTGCGCACGACGCAGACCAAATTCCATAACGGGATCACCCTGTGCAGCCCAAACCACACGCGCCGCTTTTGTAGCAATCAGACTCTGGTGGTTGATGATATTCAGCAGTGCTGTTTCCACCAGCTGTGCTTCCACGATGGGTGCTTTCACACGCATCAGAGGTTCCTGCGGGAATACAACAGTTCCTTCAGGAATGGCGTAAATTTCGCCTGTAAAACGAAAATCTCTCAAATAATCAATGAAGTCTGCGGAAAACAGTCCCAGACCTTCCAGATATGTGATATCGTCTTCTGTAAAACGCAGGTTGCGAATGTATTCAATTGCCTGCTGCAGACCTGCCGCAATGGCATAACCATTGCCGCTGGGATTTTTTCTGTAGAACAAATCGAATACTACCTGTTTTTTGTAAGAACCTGTTTCAAAGTAGCCCTGCATCATGGTCAGTTCATACAAGTCCGTCAGCAGTGCCAAATCTCTACCTTCCATTTCAATCTCCTTTGCTTATGCGACAGAAAAAATTCTGCCCGTACTTTCGTAAACAGTTTGATTATACACAACTTCTCCAAAGAAATCAAATTATTTCGGGCTTTTTTTGTAATCTGCATACAAAATCCGCAATTTTCTCCCATTTTTCTGTAAAACCACCTGTATTTACACCATTTTGTGTATACAGTCTGCAAGTATACAACATACTTGCATATTTTGCAGGAAAAAGTGCAAAAAGGTCTTTACAAATTTTTAGGCACAATATATAATAACTCTCGTGAATAGCAAAAACACTGTGACGGAGAGAGTATACCATTTCTGTTCATGCTGACAGAGAGTTGGGGACAGGTGAAAGCCCGACGCAAGGAAACGGTAGAAAATCACTCCTGAGTGGCAGACCGAACGGTTTTACCAAGTAGACTCTGTCGTATCCCGCGTTAAGGGAACGCATCATAATAGTGATGCAATAAGGTGGACGGCATTTTGTGCCGTCAAATCAGGTGGTACCGCGATCCCATTCGTCCTGTGTGACGGATGGGTTTTTTTATTGGTATCACATTATAAAGAAAGAACAAAACCAAAGGAGGAATTAATATGTACGACAAAGTGCCTACCAATCTGAACTTTGTGGAAAGAGAAGTTCAGACAGAACAGTTCTGGAAAGAACATGATATCTTCGGCAAGAGCATCAAAGCAAGAGAAGGTGCTCCTGTATTTACTTTCTATGATGGACCCCCGACAGCAAACGGCAAACCTCATATCGGTCACATCATCACAAGAGCGGTCAAAGACTTGATCCCTCGTTACAAAACAATGAAAGGCTACAAAGTTCTGAGAAAAGCTGGTTGGGATACCCACGGCCTGCCTGTTGAACTGGAAGTTGAAAAATCTCTGGGTCTGGACGGCAAACCTCAGATCGAAGATTACGGCGTAGAACCCTTCATCGCAAAATGTAAAGAAAGCGTTTGGACTTACGAAAAAGAATGGCGTGCCATGAGTGACCGTGTTGGTTTCTGGGCTGACATGGATCATCCTTATGTTACTTACCATAACGAATATATCGAATCCGAATGGTGGGCACTGAAACAGATCTGGGACAAAGGCCTCCTTTATAAAGGTCATAAAGTTGTTCCCTACTGCCCTCGCTGCGGTACTGCCCTTTCCTCTCACGAAGTAGCTCAGGGCTATAAAGATGTAAAAGAAACATCTGTTATCGCAAAATTCAAAGTAGAAGGCAAAGACAACGAATACTTCCTGGCTTGGACAACAACACCTTGGACACTGCCTTCCAACGTGGCTTTGACAGTTAACGCAGACGAAACATACGCAAGAGTTAAATATCAGGACTATGTTGCCATCATGGCAGAAGCTCTGCTGGACAACGTATTGGGCGAAGGCAACTATGAAGTTCTGGAAACCATGAAAGGTAAAGAACTGGAATACATGCGTTATGAACCCCTGTTCTCCTTCCTGGAAAACGACCCCAAAGCTTTCATCGTAACATGCGACCCTTACGTTACACTGACAGATGGTACCGGTGTAGTACACTCTGCAGGCGCATTCGGTGAAGACGACGCCCGTGTATGTAACGCTTACAACGTACCTTTCCGTCAGTATGTAGACGACTCCGGTAACATGACAAAAGAAACCGGTCCTTTCGCTGGTCTGTTCGTGAAAGACGCTGACCCTAAGGTAATCGAATATATGGAAAAAGATGGTTCCCTGTTCGCAGCAATCCCCTTCGAACATAACTATCCTTTCTGCTGGAGATGTGATACTCCACTGATCTACTACGCAAGAAGCACATGGTTCATCAAAATGACCGCTCTGCGTGACAACCTGGTTCGCAACAACCGCACCATCAACTGGTATCCCGATAACATCAAAGAAGGCCGTTTCGGTAACTTCCTGGAAAACGTTATCGACTGGGGTCTGTCTCGTGAAAGATACTGGGGCACACCACTGCCTATCTGGGAATGCGAATGCGGTCACAGACACACCATCGGCAGCATCGCTGAACTGAAAGAAATGTCTCCTGACTGCCCTGAAAACATCGAACTGCACAAACCTTTCATCGACGCTGTTCATCTGACATGCCCGAAATGCGGCAAGCTGATGACAAGAGTGCCTGAAGTTATCGACTGCTGGTTCGACAGTGGTGCAATGCCTTTCGCACAGTGGCACTATCCGTTCGAAAATCAGGATATCTTCAAAGAAAACTTCCCTGCTGACTTCATCAGTGAAGCGGTTGACCAGACTCGTGGCTGGTTCTACACACTGCTGGCAGTAAGCACACTGCTCTTTGACTGCGCACCTTTCAAGAACTGTATCGTTCTGGGTCACGTTCAGGATAAGAACGGTCAGAAGATGTCCAAACACAAAGGCAACGTTGTTGACCCTTGGGATGCTCTGAACAAACAGGGTGCTGACGCCGTTCGTTGGTACTTCTACGCAAACAGCGCACCTTGGCTGCCTAGCCGTTACTATGATGAAGCTGTAAGCGAACTGCAGAGAAAATTCATGGGTACCCTGTGGAACACATACGCATTCTACGTGCTGTATGCGAACATCGACAAATTCAACCCTACAGAACATAAACTGGAATATGACAAACTGCCTCCTATGGACAAATGGATCCTGTCCAAGCTGCAGACACTGAATAAATATGTTGACGATTGTCTGGAACACTACAAACTGACAGAACCCGCGAGAGCAATGGCAGACTTCGTAGATGACCTGTCCAACTGGTATGTAAGAAGAAGCCGTGAACGTTTCTGGGCTGAAGGTATGGAACAGGATAAAGTAAATGCTTACATGACTCTGTTCACTGTACTGGATACCATGGTAAAACTGGCAGCTCCTTTCACACCTTTCATCGCAGAAGAAATCTACGGCAATCTGGTGAAGAAAGTAGACGCTTCCGCTCCCGAAAGCGTACACCTGTGCGACTGGCCTGCATACCATGCAGAATGGGTTGACACAGAACTGGAAGAAAACATGGACTTCGTACTGAAAGTCGTTGTAGAAGGCCGTGCAGCAAGAAACGCTGCAAACCTGAAAAACCGTCAGCCTCTGGCTATGATGTATGTAAAAGCAGAAAAAGAACTGCCTGAAATGTACCGCGACATCATCACAGACGAACTGAACGTGAAAGGCATCACTTTCACAGATGATGTGGAAGCATTCACAACATACACATTCAAACCTCAGCTGCGTACATTGGGTAAAAAATACGGCAAACTGGTACCCGCTATCGGCGCTTACCTGAAAGAAGTAGACGGCTCCGCATTCATGGCTACTCTGCGTGCAGACGGCAAAGCAACATTCACTGTTGACGGTGAAGAAGTTGTTCTGGAAATGGACGACGTACTGGTTGACACTGCTGAAAAAGACGGTTTCGTATCCAGCGGCGACAACAGCCTGACCGTTGTTCTGGACGGCAACCTGACACCTGAACTGGTAGAAGAAGGCTTCGTTCGTGAAATCGTAAGTAAAGTACAGACCATGAGAAAAGAAGCTGACTTCAACGTAACAGACCGTATCCGCGTTTACGATGACGGCAACGCAAAAATCGCTGAAGTACTGGCTGCAAATGACATCTCCGCAGACGTTCTGGCTGCTGAAGTTGTTGCAGGCAAAGGCGGCGAATACACCAAAGAATGGAACATCAACGGCGAAAAAGTAACCCTTGGTGTAGAAAGAGTTTAATCTCTCATAAATTCCAGATACAAAAGATAAAATAGCCAAACCATACGAAAGAAAAAGTCATAAAAACATTTTACAAAAGATAAAGCACGGATTTCCGTGAAAGAATTTACAAAAGAAAAGTATTCTCAAGTACAAAAGCCAAATATATAAAATATCACAGACATACAAAAAGCTCAGATTTCATATCTGAGCTTTTTTTCTGCCATTTTCAATTTTATCCAAACAGAAGTGTTCGCAGCGGCAGCATTTCTTCATTCCACATCTGCTCTTCCCGATCATAAAACTTCGTATCGGAATTGACTGCAAAAGGAATGCCTGCTTCATCCAGACTTTCTGTCATATACGCCGCAAATACGCATTGTTCTGCAATGGAATAATTGTCACCATCGTTATAATCTCCCGGCATCCATGCCCCTACCCAGA
This sequence comes from uncultured Clostridia bacterium, assembly GCA_958420075.1. Classification (GTDB taxonomy): domain Bacteria; phylum Bacillota; class Clostridia; order Lachnospirales; family Anaerotignaceae; genus Anaerotignum. The sequence goes on from CATZIM010000046.1 coordinate 6,776, forward strand.
CAGGAATGCCTGTTTCCGCCTGCCACTGAAGTGCCAGCTGAATCTTATCCTGAATCAACTGCTTCTCCTCTGCTGTCCCTGTTGTCCATAACTTCTTCTCATTGGTCTTGCTGGGGCCTGCGGCGTAAAAATGCCATTCAGCCATGAGGTACCCGTTATGGTCTTCGGGAATTTCCAGTTCATGGAGATATGCTGCATCAGAACGAAGGCGTGGTGAGATCATAAGAATTCTTTCGGGATTGGTTTTGCGGATTTCTGTCACAGCTTCCCCAAAGTAATCATTGAGCCGCTCAGAGTCCTGATTCAGCTCATCCGTAGCTTCAATGAGCAAATCAAAAGAAAGCAGATAAGATGTATCCTCGAAATGCTCTGCCATTTCCTTCCACCACTTCACGGCTTTTTTCATATTTTTATCACTGGGGGCATTTTTGAAATCATCTGCCTGATAAGCAATGATGGGAATAATGCCATATTCTAAGCAATCTTCCACCTGTTTATCCAGACTTTCCAACAGTTCCGGTGTAATATCATCAGCAATACGGATGCGCACATGGTCCACCCCTGCTGCCGCAAAATCAGCTGCTGTTTTTTCTGTATAGTATTCTCTGCCCTGATTGGTCTTGCTCCAGTCCACATCCATGCCATGTCCCAGCATATCCTGATATACTTCAGGTGCAATGGGTGTCTGACCGGAAACGTCTGCTGTCGTCACAGAAATTTTATTAGCGGCATCATCCCATGCAACAGAAAAGCCCAATACATCTGCCAGATCCCGCAATTTGAAATAGGTATAACCTTCTATGCGGTATGTATGGAATGTTTTGCTTTCTCCTGAGAGAAGTACTGGTGTTTGCGTTTCTACCGCTTCCTGGGTTGTTTGATTGATTTTCGGCACAGAGCCCGTATATGCTTTTCCTTTTTCCAGAAGAATGGTCTGAGTAGACGCATCCCAGCCCACATAAAAGGGCATTTCCTCTGCCATAAGGGATGCCAGCTCCCGAAGCTGAAAATAAGTATTTCCCCCAATATTGCAGACACTTTGCAATGTCTGGTCTGTTCCGTTGATTTCCAAGGACACTTTCGCCGGCTGTGCCGTTGCGCCGTATGCTATGGTAGGCATTGCCATCACAAGGCTCAGCCCAGCCAATATTCCTTTGCAATGTTTCATTGTTTTCCCCTCCTCTTTTGTTTGTCTTATATTCAGACGCAGATTTCCCGAAAAAGTTCTGCTTTTTCCATAAAATAGAAGCCAGAATGACGCACATTCTGACTTCTGTTCTGATTCTATTCCATTACTGCTCTTTGATGATACCATTCTGGTACGCATACAGGAGTTTTTCCAGTTCATCAATGCTTTCCTGGAGTTTCTTACCGATGTCTGTGTCTCTTACGCGGATACGATCCTGAGTATACTGCAAAGCAACTGTAGAGGACAGGATGTCCTTTTCTTCCGCAATGGCAACTTCTGTGGATACGAAAGGTTCATGGCTAACCAGCACCATACCATGAGAGTTGTAAATCAATGTATAGCCTGCGATACCTGTTACTTTCTGATATGCTTTGGCGAAACCGCCGTCGATAACGAACAGCTTGCCGTTTGCTTTGATGGGGCTTTCCCCTTTCACTACTTTTACAGGCACATGACCATTGACGATATGGGAAGTATTCGGGTCCAGACCAAAGGATTCCAGCACATAACGGCAGATGTTTTCATCATTTCGCAGAGTATAATAAGGGTTGCTGACTTCCTTATGAGTGGTCTTATCATCAATGAAATACCGTTCGAAGGTTGTCATTTTCTTTTTGCCGAACAAAGGAGAATCTTCCCCACACCACAGATACCACATGATATCCATGCACTGACGTTTTGCTTCGGAATGAGGTTTGTTGAAGTATGCTTCTCTGGCTGTCCGTTCTACAGCATCCAGATAATCTTTGCCTTTGTATTTTTTCCCGCGGAATGTAACGGTTTTCAGTGTGCCGTCATCATTCATAGGAATACCGCCGTGGAACAGCAGGTTGGAGTTAAAGATATTATACATAGCACCTTTGCTGTAAAGCACGCGGATATGTTCCTGCAGTTTTTCACTGTTTACAAAAGAAGATTTGACTTTGTCCATGACTTCCTGTTCTTCTTCTGTCAGGGCATAGGGGTCTTTGGGGTCTACAGTGGGGAAATTCATGTCGTTCATTTCATATTCCACACCTTCGATGTTGATGGTGCCTTTTTCAAAGTCGATCTTATCCAACAGCAGTCTGTTTTCCATGTGGAATTCAGGATGGCGTTTGATGATCTGGGCTTCCATTTTCCACTGCAAAATAGAAATGGCTTTATGCATTTTTGCGATGAGCTGGAAATCCTTATCACTCAATGCACCTTCTGTACCTTTGGGCGCAAACTGTGTGCAAGGATCATCAGCGTAACAATCCATGGCAAATGTTGCCAGAGGAATCAGGTTGATACCATAGTCTTCTTCAATGGTATCCAGGTTTGCATAACGGGTCTGGATACGCAGTACGTTACAAATGAGCGCCTGGCATCCCGCAGCTGCACCCATCCAAGCGATATCGTGGTTCCCCCACTGGATGTCCACAGAGTGGTAATGTTCCAGAATATCCATAATGGCTGCCGCGTTAGGACCTCTGTCGTAAATATCCCCAATAACATGGAGGGTATCAATGGCAAGGCGCTGAATCAGGTGGCACAGGGCGGTGATGAAACGGTCTGCCTGATCCAGATCAATGATAGTGCTGATGATTTCGTTATAATACATTTCTTTATCTCTGCTCACATTATCCTCATGGAGCAGTTCTTCCAGTATGTAAGCAAATTCCTTGGGCAGTGCTTTTCTGACTTTGGAACGGGTATATTTGGAAGAAACAACTTTGCAGATGGTAACCAGACGGTGCAGGGTGATTTTGTACCAGTCGTTCATGTCCTCTTCTGTTTCTACCATCTGTTCCAGTTTCTTTTCGGGATAATAAATCAGCGTTGCCAGAGATTTCTTTTCGCTTTCCCGCAGGCTTGCGCCAAAAATAGCGCTGATCTGGTTTTTAATAACGCCGGAAGCGTTGCGGAGTACATGGCTGAAAGATTCCACTTCCCCATGAATATCCGAAAC
>CATZIM010000047.1 GCA_958420075.1 uncultured Clostridia bacterium
GAAAGCTTGTGTTTATGACCATGGCATCCGTTTGGATTTCTCCATTGTCAACGAGATGGATTATTACAACGGCATTATTTTCCAGGGATTTGTGGATGGTATTCCCACAGGGGTGCTTTCCGGCGGCAGATATGACAATCTGGTTCATAAATGCGGCAAAAACGCCGACGCATTGGGATTTGCTGTTTATATGGATATGCTGGAACGCTATGGTGAAGAAGAAAAGTCTTATGATGTGGATGCATTGCTTTTATGCGATGAAAATACCGATACCATTGGAAAACTGCGTGCAGTGCAGATGCTCCAGAGCATGGGACTTTCTGTAGCGGTACAGAAACAGGATGACGGCAGACTGAAATACAAACAGCTTTGCCGGTTGAGTGAAAGCGGGGTGGAAGTCATTGGCTGAGTATTTGAATATCGCGTTGCCAAAAGGCAGATTAGGGGAAAAAGCCTATGATATTTTGGAAGGTATTGGCTTTGGCTGCCCCTCCATTCGGGAACAGAACAGAAAACTGATTTTTGAAAATGAGGAAAACCGTGTGCGGTATTTCTGGGTAAAGCCTTCTGACGTTGCCGTATATGTGGAACGGGGTGCCGCTGATGTAGGCATTGTAGGCAAAGATATTTTGCTGGAACAGGGGTCAGATGTTTATGAACTGTTGGATTTAGGCATCGGAAAATGCCGTATGGCAGTGGCAGGTATCAAAGGCACAAGACTTACTACGGATAAAACCCTTCGTGTAGCAACAAAATTTCCCAATATCGCAAGGGAATATTTCCGCAGACAGAGTATGGAAATTGAAATCATCAAGCTTCATGGCTCCATCGAAATTGCACCGATTCTCCATATGTCTGATGTGATTGTTGATATTGTAGAAACAGGGACTACGTTGAAAGAAAATAATCTGGAGCCACTGGAGGACATTGTGCCCATCAGTGCAAGGCTCATTGCCAATAAAGCAAGCTACCAGTTCAATTACGAACGGGTACGGGAAATGTGCGAAAAAATAGAAGGACTTCGACAGGAAGTAAAATGAGGTGATACAAATGATTAAGCAGTATCGTTATGCAGAAATATCCATTGACGATATTTTTCACAGAACAGAAGAAAAAACAGACGTGGCGGATGCCGTAGCAGAAATTTTGGCAGATGTACGGAAAAACGGCGACGAAGCCCTTCGACGTTACAGTGAGCGCTTTGACGGCACCAAGCTGGATGTGCTGGAAGTGACAGCAGAAGAACGGGCGGCGGCAATGGCAGCTGTAGATCCGGAACTCATTGCTATCTTGGAAGAAGCGGCGGCAAATATCCGCACTTTCCACGAAAAACAGAAACGGACTGACTTTGTCATCACAGAAAAAGACGGCGTGGTGCTGGGACAGAAGATCATCCCTTTGGATAGAGCAGGAATTTACGTGCCCGGTGGTACGGCATGTTACCCTTCTACGGTTTTGATGGATACTATTCCGGCAAAAATCGCAGGTGTAGGGGAAATCATCATGACCACGCCAGCCAAAGGTGGCAAGATCAATCCTGTCATTCTGGCAGCGGCAGAAATTGCTGGTGTAGACCGTATTTTTAAAATTGGTGGTGCACAAGCTGTTGGCGCATTGGCTTATGGTACGGAAAGTGTGCCTCGTGTGGATAAGATCGTAGGCCCCGGCAATGCTTTTGTGGCAGAGGCGAAAAAACAGGTTTTTGGTCGGGTTTCCATTGATATGATTGCTGGTCCCAGTGAAATTCTGATTCTGGGAGATGATACCTGTGATGCGGAAGTGGTAGCGGCAGATATGCTTTCTCAGGCGGAACATGACACAATGGCAAGTGCTGTACTGGTAACAGATAGCAAACGTCTGGCAGATGCTGTTTCTGCGGAACTGGAACGGCAGATTCCTTTGCTCCCTCGGGCGGAAATCGCCAGAGAATCCATTGACAACTGCAGTAAAATCATTTTGGCGGAATCCATGACACAGGCAGTTGAAATTTCTAACGAAATCGCTCCTGAGCATCTGGAAGTCTGTGTGGATAATCCTTTTGCGTATCTGGCGCAGATTCGCCATGCGGGTTCCATTTTCCTTGGGAAACACGCACCGGAAGCATTGGGGGATTATTTCGCAGGGCCAAACCATACCCTGCCTACCAGCGGTACAGCCCGTTTTTCTTCCCCCTTGTCTGTAGATGATTTTATTAAGAAATCCTCTTTTACATACTACACCCAGCAGGCACTGGAACAGGTAGGAGAAAAGATCGTGCGTTTTGCAGAAGAAGAAGGCTTGCAGGCACACGGCAAATCCGTTTCGGTACGTCTGGAAAAAGGAGGAACGTTATGAGCAGATTTTTAAGCGCCCGTTTTGCGGGACTGGAAGCATATACCCCCGGGGAACAGCCCCAGGACATGCAGTATGTGAAACTGAATACAAATGAATCTCCTTATCCTCCTTCACCGGAAGTGTTCGCAAGGATAAACGGGGAAGAAATCGGAAAATTACAGCTGTATCCAGACCCGGAAGGAAAAGTTCTGCGGCAGAAGCTGGCTGACCTTTATGGGGTGACTGCGGAGAATATTTTCCTTTCCAATGGCTCTGATGATATTTTGAATTTTGCCTTCATGGCATTCTGTGACGAAACCCATGGAGCTATGTTCCCGGAAATCAGCTACGGTTTTTATCCTGTCTATGCTGACCTCTATGGGGTGCAGGCAAAACAGGTGCCTCTACAGGCGGATTTTACCATCTCTGCGGCGGATTACTGTAAGAATGAGGCAATGGTCGTCATTGCCAATCCAAACGCGCCTACGGGGCTGGAATTGCCTCAGAATGATATTGAAAAAATCATCCAGTCCAATCCTGATTACGTAGTTGTCATTGATGAAGCATATATTGATTTCGGCGGTACAAGCTGCGTGGATTTGATTCATAAATACGATAATTTGCTGGTGGTACAGACCTTTTCCAAATCCCGCTCCATGGCTGGGGCAAGATTGGGCTTTGCCATTGCCTCCAAAGGCATCATCGAGGATTTGAATAAGATCAAATATTCCACAAACCCCTATAACATCAACCGCATCACATTGGCGGCAGGGGAAGCGGCTGTGGACAGCAACGATTACTATATGGAAAACTGCAAGAAAATTGCCGCAACCAGAGAAAGAACCACAAAAGAATTGCGGGAAATCGGCTTTACGGTGCTGGATTCTGTGGCAAACTTTATTTTCGCTAAGTCTGATGCCATCAGCGGTGCAGACTTGTATGCAGGCTTGAAGAAAAAAGGCGTGCTGGTGCGGTATTTCGGCAAAGAAAAAATCAAGGACTTTGTGCGCATCACCATCGGTACGGACGAACAGATGGATATTTTGCTGGAAAAAACAAAAGAACTGCTGGCGGAAGGAGGAAAAGCATGAGAAAAAGTGAGATCGAACGGAAAACAGCGGAAACAGACATTTCACTTGCCCTGAATCTGGACGGCACAGGTAAAAGCAACGTGGATACAGGCTGTGGCTTTCTCAATCACATGCTGACACTCTTCGCCAGACACGGTCGTTTTGATTTGGACGTGACCTGTCATGGGGATGTGGATGTGGACGACCATCATTCCGTGGAGGATATCGGCATTTGTCTGGGTATGGCGTTCGCGGAAGCCCTGGGCAATGGCGCAGGCATCCGCCGCTATGGACATATCATCCTGCCTATGGATGAAACTTTGATTTTGTGTGCCGTTGACCTTTCCGGTCGTGCCCATCTGGAATATGGGCTGGAAATCCCTACAGAAAAAGTGGGCACCTTCGATACGGAACTGACAGAGGAATTCCTCATTGCTTTTGTGCGGAAGGCAAACATGACTTTGCATGTGAAACAGCTTTCCGGCAGAAATAGCCATCACATCATCGAAGGTACATTCAAAGCCCTTGCCAGAACACTGGCACAGGCAGTTTCCATTAACGAAAAATATCGGGACGAAATCCCGTCAACAAAAGGGGTGCTGTAATGGTAGGAATCATTGATTATGGCGTGGGGAATCTCTTTTCCCTGAAAAGCTCATTGGCATATATCGGAGAAGAAGCAGTGGTGACAAATGACCCTGCTGTATTGCAGAAATGCGACCACATCATCCTGCCGGGGGTCGGCGCTTTTGGGGATGCGGCAGAAAAACTGCGGCAGAGTGGTATGGCAGAAGTGGTGCTGAAAGAAGCGGCGGCAGGCAAGCCTTTGCTGGGCATTTGTCTGGGGATGCAGCTGCTTTTTGAAAAAAGCTACGAATACGGTGAATATACAGGTCTGGGGCTCATTCCCGGCGTAGTGCGACCCATTGCACCAATGATCGGTGAAGGGCTGAAAGTACCTCACATCGGCTGGAATGGACTGCATTTTCCCAAAGAGAAAGAAAAATCCCCCATTTTTGCGGACTTGGCAGAAAATGACTGTGTGTACTTCGTACATTCCTTTGCGGCTGTTGACTGCGCAGACTTTGTGACAGCAACGGCAGAATACGGCGCAGAATTGACAGCGGCAGTGGCAAAAGGCAATGTATATGGCTGTCAGTTCCATCCTGAAAAAAGCGGAGAAGTGGGACTGAAGATACTGAAAGCATTTTGTAACCTGTGAGAGGAGGAAGGCACATGTTTATTTTTCCTGCCATTGATCTGATCGAAGGCTGTGCGGTGCGTCTGGTCCGTGGAGACTATGCCCAGAAAACCGTTTACAGTGATAATCCTGCGGCAGTGGCACAGTCCTTTGCCAAAGCAGGTGCGGAATTTTTACATCTGGTGGATCTGGAAGGGGCAAAAGACGGCACCACACCCAATCTGGAAACCATTCGGGATATTGTGGCAAAAAGCGGATTGAAAACAGAAGTGGGCGGCGGCATCCGCTCCGAAGAAACCATTCAGAAATATCTGGATGCTGGCGTATACCGAGTGATTCTGGGAACAGCGGCTATCACACAGCCGGATTTTCTGGAAAATATGGTGGCAAAATATGGCGAAAAAATCGCTGTTGGTGTAGACATCAAAGATGGTATGGTGGCTATCAAAGGCTGGACAGAAGTTTCTGCCCTGACCTGTGATGCTTTTTGTGAGAAGCTGGAAAAGATAGGCGTAAAAACCATCATCTGTACGGATATTTCCAAAGATGGACTGCTTTCCGGCACCAATCTGGAACTGTACCGTCACTTAGGCGAAACATACCATATGAATATTGTGGCATCCGGCGGCGTTTCTTCTTTGGAAGATGTAGCGGCTCTGGGAAAAATGGGGCTGTACGGCGCTATTTTGGGCAAAGCCTTATATACAGGGTATATTGATTTGGCGGAAGCCGTAAAACTGGCAAAGGGGGAAGGCAAATGATTACAAAACGCATCATTCCCTGTCTGGATGTAAAAGACGGACGGGTGGTCAAAGGCGTCAATTTTCAAGGGCTGAATGACGTTTCTTCTCCCATTGAACTGGGGAAATATTACAGCGACAACGGCGCCGATGAACTGGTGTTTTACGACATCACAGCGTCAGCAGAAGGCCGTGCCCTCTTTACTGATATTTTGAAAAAGGTTGCAGAAACCATTTTCATTCCCCTCACTGTTGGCGGCGGTATCAATACCTTAGAGGATTTTGACCGTGTACTGAAATGCGGCGCCGATAAAGTCAGTGTCAATTCTGGTGCCATCAAAAATCCTGACCTCATCGCACAGGCGGCTCAGAAATACGGCGACCAGTGCGTTGTCCTTTCTGTGGATGTGAAACGGGTAGACGGCAAGTTTACAGTCTTTGCCAAAGGCGGACGGGAAAACACCGGTATGGATGCCATTGAATGGATCAAAAAATGTGTGGCACTGGGCGCTGGGGAAGTGGTAGTCAACAGCATTGACACCGACGGCGTAAAAAAAGGATTTGACTTGGAAATGCTGGAAGCGGTTTGTGATGCGGTTTCCGTACCTGTTATCGCTTCCGGCGGCGCAGGGTCTATGGAGGACTTTGTAACATTGTTCAAAGAGCTGCCTAAAGTGGACGCAGGTCTGGCGGCTTCCATTTTCCATTTTGGCGAAGTGAATATCAAGGAATTGAAAGAACGTCTGGCGAAAGAAAACATTCCCATGCGGTTATAAAAGGAGATTGGACGTATGTTTGATTTGAATACATTGAAGTTTGATGAAAAAGGGCTGATTCCTGCTGTTGTAGTGGATGCCCTCAGCAAAAAAGTCCTGACAGTGGCTTATATGAATCGGGAAAGTCTGGAAATCAGTATGAAAGAAGGCAAAACCTGCTTCTGGTCCCGTTCCCGTCAGGAATTATGGCGGAAAGGGGAAACATCCGGCAATTACCAGCACATTGTCAGCATCACCGCTGACTGTGACAGAGATGCTCTGACAGTGGAAGTGCTGAAAGATGGCCCTGCATGCCATTTGGGTACAGAATCCTGTTTCAATGAAATCGTGTACCAGAGCGAGGAAAACCACGGTTTTTCCATTGATGGACTGTTGGAACTGCTGAAAGGCAGAAAAGCCGATAAGCCTGAAGGTTCTTACACCACATATCTTTTTGAAAAAGGTCTGGACAAGATTTTGAAAAAAGTAGGGGAAGAATCCACAGAAGTGATTATTGCCGCAAAGGCGGAGGATAAAAAAGAAACCATTTACGAAATTGCGGATTTGGCGTATCATGTATTTGTACTGATGGTGGAAGCGGGAATTTCTCTGGAAGATGTGCGGAAAGAACTGGCTTCCCGTCATATCATCGACCATAAAGTAAAACAGGAGAAGATGACAAAATGATACCAAAAGCCAATTATCATACCCATACAAAATATTGTGACGGCAAAAACACCGTGGCAGAAATGGCAAAAGCCGCTTTTGACAAAGGATTTACCCATTTGGGATTCTCCGGTCATGGCTATACGGATTTTGACGAAAGCTACTGTATGTCCAGAGAAAATATCCAGAAGTATCTGCGGGATGTGGCTGCTGTGAAAGCAGAATATGCCGGAAAAATGGAAGTTTACGCTGGTGTGGAACAGGACTGTTTTTCCACAGAACCGACAGATATTTATGACTATGCCATTGGTTCTACGCACTATGTATACAAAGATGGGCTGTACCATACTGTAGACGAATCCGAAGAAAAAACAAACGCCATTGTACGGGAGTTTTTCGGCGGCGATTTTCTGAAATATGCCGCTGCTTACTTTGAAGCAGAAGCTCAGGTAGTAACGAAAACAAAACCGGACATCATCGGGCATTTTGATTTGATTTCCAAGTTCAACGAAGGAAACAAGTATTTTGATATGGACGAAAAAGCTTATCGTTTTCTGGCGCTGGAGGCCATGGAGGAATTACTGCGAACAGGTGTGCCTTTTGAAATCAACACAGGTGCCATGTATCGCGGTCTTCGGACAGAACCTTATCCCTCCTATGGTCTGCTGAAAGAATTGCAGAAACGGGGTGGAGAGATTGTTCTTTCCAGCGACAGCCATGACTGTGATTCCATTGGGTTCGCCTTTGGGGAAGTGGCGCAGGCTTGTCGGGAATTCGGTTTCCGTTATACCAAAATCTGGACGCCGGAAGGCATGAAGGAAATTCCTTTAGATTAATAAAATAGAAAAAGCACAAAATTTCTTTTGCAAGAGATTTTGTGCTTTTTTGTTTCTATATGAATTTTATGGTGAGTTGACTTAGTTATCCCAAAGGACGATTTCGCCTGTTTCCAGTGATTTTTTTACTTCAATGGTACGCTGGTTTTTGCTGCCTTTGAATCGCAGTTCCAAAGAACGCTGATCCATGAGGAAGGGCCCATCTACCAGAACATCGGTGTTTTGAAGGAGTGCCATCCGTTTGGGATTATTTTCCGTGAGAAGGGCTTCCCATGTGTAGCCGGTGTAAGTCCAGACGTTTAGCCCCATTTTATGTGCACCCTCTGCCAGTGCAGTGCAGGGAGCGGGCTGTTCCATGGGATCTCCGCCGGAAAGAGTGATGCCATCCAGCAGGGGATTTTCTGCCGCTACGTTCAAAATATCTTCCGTATCAGACCAGAAACCGCCTTCGGGGTCGTGGGTCTGCGGATTGTGGCAGCCCGGACAGTTGTGATGGCAGCCTTGTGTAAATACCGTTAAGCGAAAGCCTGCGCCGTCAACGATGGAATCGTTGACAACGCCGCTGATTTTGATTCTCATATTAATCTTCCTTTGGTGTCAGTTTTACTTCTGTTACGATGGAATGTTTTACTCTGTCCCGTACTTCCGCACGTTTTGCGTTATTGAAACGATCCAGTGTACCTACCAGATAACCGGTGATACGACGGATTCTCTGGAAGCCTACTTCGCCTTCATCTTCTTTTCTGCCGCATTTGGGGCAAGTATCACCGATGATGCCGTTGTAGCCGCAGATAGGGTCACGGTCAACAGGATGGTTGATGGAGCCGTAACCAATGCCCTGGGCTTTCATGTAACGGATAATCTTTTCAAAAGCATCCAGGTTTGTGGACGGATCGCCGTCCAGTTCCACATAAGTGATATGACCTGCGTTTGTCAGTGCGTGATAAGGTGCTTCCAGCTGGATTTTCTTATAAGCGCTGATAGGGTAGTATACAGGAATGTGGAAACTGTTTGTATAGTATTCCCGATCGGTAACACCTTCGATAGAGCCGAAACGTTTCCGGTCGATTTCTACAAATCTGCCGGACAGACCTTCCGCAGGTGTTGCCAGCAGTGTAAAGTTCAGTTTTGTTTCCTGGGACAGTGCATCCAGACGGTTGCGCATGTGGCTGATGATGTCCAGACCCAGGTTCTGTGCCACTTCACTTTCGCCGTGGTGAACGCCAATGAGGGCTTTCAGCGCTTCTGCCAGACCGATAAAACCAACGGAAAGAGTACCGTTTTTCAGCACTTCCCGTACTTCGTCGTTGCAGCCCAGTTTATCGCTGTCAATCCAGATACCTTCGCCCATGAGGAAAGGATAGTTGTGTACTTTTTTCTTTGCCTGGATTTCGAAACGTTCCAGCAGTTGTTCCACAACCAGATCCATTTTGCGATCCAGTTCGTTGAAGAACCAGTCAATGTTCTTGTTTGCCATAATGGCGATTCTGGGCAGGTTGATGCTGGTGAAGCTCAGGTTGCCTCTGCCAGGTGTGATTTCTTTTTCAGGGTCATGGACGTTTGCCATAACACGTGTACGGCAGCCCATGTATGCGATTTCTGTTTCGGGATGACCTTCTTTGTAGTATTTCAGGTTGAAAGGCGCATCCTGGAAAGAGAAGTTGGGGAACAGACGCTTTGCACTGACACGGCATGCCAGTTTGAACAGGTCGTAGTTAGGTTCGCCGGGATTGAAGTTGACGCCTTCTTTTACACGGAAAATCTGGATAGGGAAGATAGCTGTTTCCCCGTCACCAAGACCTGCTTCTGTTACCAGCAGCATGTTTTTCATAACCATTCTGGCTTCTGTAGAAGTATCCATACCATAGTTGATGGAGGAGAACGGTGTTTGTGCGCCGGCACGGCTGTGCATGTTGTTCAGGTTATGCAGCAGAGCTTCCATAGCCTGATATGTTTCTTTGTCTGTTTCTTCTGTGGATTTTTTCACAGTGAAAGCATGTGCTTTCTGATAGATTTCTGTAGGAATGCCGATTTCTTCTGCCAGTTTGGCTTCTTCGGCGTCATATGTTTCGTTTTTGTCCAGTGTAGGCACCAGACCCATGTCTTCCAGTTTCGCAAAAGCTTCTTTCATAGCCTTTGCATGTTCTTCACTGTCCATCACTCCGATAAGGGAAGCCAGATTGG
>CATZIM010000048.1 GCA_958420075.1 uncultured Clostridia bacterium
CTTCTTCAAATACTGCTTCAATGGATGCATAACCTACGTCAGATCCTTCGGGGAAGTAGCACAGTCCAGGTACGCCGAATGTGCTTGCGTCTGCTCCCCATTCGATCACGTCTGCACCTTCACCTTTCCAGCCGACAAATTTGTAGCCGGGGTTAGCTGTTACTGCAGGTACGGGATACTGTTCTGTAGAATTTTCCGGGAGGCCTTTGAATGTAACAGGGCCTTTCCCATATTCTGTGAAAGCACCGTATTCAGAATTTACTGTAAATGTTACTTCCACAGTTCTGTCTGTATCATTGGATGTGTATGTAACATACGCATTTGTCCAACCGTTGACTTTTGTATCTTCTGCATATTTATTGCCATACCAGTCCCAATTGTACCATTTGTCAACGGTATATCCTTCTTTTTCAGGAACTGTTACGTTCTGATCCAAAAAGTCAATCAGTGCTGTTCCCTTTAATGCTGTGCCGCTATAGATTTCTACTTTATTTTCTTTGTCACCATCGGTTACCGCATATACATGCACAGGTTCCCAATCGGTTACCATACAGATCACATTTGTCCAGCCATTGATGGTGATTTCGCCCTGCAAAGGTTCTGGATTCTGACCTGCTTTGTATTCATTCCATTTGCCATCATTGAACCATCCAGTTGTTTCGAAACCATAGTCACTGCTGTAGTAATCTTGGATATTCAATTCAGCCAGGTTGAATGTATCGCCTTTTCTTAAATAATCAACGGTTTCTGTTACAACAGGTGTTTCTGTATCGCCATTCTGGTAAACAACGACCTGCACAGGGTATACGTCTGGTACCTGAGAAGCGTCAAAAGCCCAAACGGCATAAACAGTCACATCTTTATCCTGAACAGGTACTGTGCTTTGAACAGCGGGAACCTGATCACTGGAATAAATTCTTCCCCTTACTTCAGGATCGGTACTCCAGCCTTGGAAGATCACATTCAGCCCCTGTACTGCATCATGGGTAGGTACTGTTGTGCTGTCCAGTGTGTATTCTGTATTCTTATTTACCTCTACGCTTTCTGGTGCGCCTTTGCCTCCATTTGCGTCATAGGTCAGTGTAACAGTTTCTTCCACAGGTTCTTTTTTGGTAATTTCAATTTTCAGATAAGTATAAGGTACCAAACCGAACTTATCTTCCCCTTCGCTGACAGTTACCTGATAATCATCGTTTCCTGTCATGGGAATATTGATCTTTTCACTGGAACCAACCAATTTATCCTTCGCCAATACGATTTCGGAAATATCCCTTGCAGTTACATGTTCAGCAATATTGGTAGTTCCCCAATAATTTGCTACCGGAACTGTCAAACGATAATTAGGTTCGGGATATTTGTCACTGTAAATACGTACCTGTTTGTGAATGTTCAAACCCGGCAGGTTATTGAAGTCTGCTTCTGTTCCTTCATCCATATAAACGCGGATAGAACCATATACTGTATCCCAGACATCTTTTTCGCCTGTATATGTCCAAACACCAGTCAGGGTAACATCACCAGTAACTTTAAATTCTGTAACAATATTCTGGTTTTCATCATACCAACCACTAAATGTGTAATCCACTACAGGTTCGGGCACACTTTTTACTGTATAGGTTTCGCCTTCATTCACAATATCCGCTTCTGGAGCCTGATAATCTGCAGGAATGTCACCTTCTACCACATAAGTCACTGTGCACTGACCGGGTTGGGGTTTCACTTTAAATGTTACATCGATGGTGTGAGGCGCAATGACATTTTCAAAGGTGTATGTATAAGATTCTTCATTTTTGCCTTCCTCAACATCTTCACCATCCACCTTAATGGTATCAATGACATATCCTTCATCTGCTGTGATGTCAAATGCCTGATCTTCACCATAAGTTACTTCCACCTGTTTTCCAGCATCAGAAATAGTGCCGTTCTCCCCAGCGGTTGCTGTGATGGTTGGGTTGAAATCCGCATAGACTTTGTAGGAAAGTGGATTCCATTTTGTTTCCCCTGTTGTTAACAACCGATTGACAGAAATGGTTGCATTCCCTTTCGTATAAGGATCATGCCAATCATCACCAGTATTAGTAAAAGAATATCTCTTACCCCAGCCATTATCTGTACGGTTTCCTAAATCTTCACCTTCGTACCACTGTTCGTACACCCAGGTATCAAATACCCATCCTTCATTTGCAGTAGCAGTATATTCTCTATAACCAATTCCTTGTGTAAAAGTGGTTTCAACTGAATTAATGCCTGTCAACTCAATTGTACCAGCATCTTTTGTGGTAAATACCTCAACTGTCGCATCTTCCACAAGGGCTCCAACGCCTGCTACAGTTTCGTAGCGTCCCTCTGGCTCCTTCGCCAATGCCATGGCAGGCAGCAAGCTGCACAGCATGACGAATGTCAACAAGAAGCTCAGCGTCCGCTTCACTTTGTTTCTCATTCTCTCACTCCTCCTTCATTTATGGTGCAGCAATGATTCTGCACCCACGCCCTGCGTCTATGCGCAGGATTCTGCAAACTCTGCTCTGTCTTGGCAGATCGTCTGCCAAACATCTTTCTTCTCGTTTCTCTCCTCCTCTCTCCATGAAAACAAGCGCCCCTTCCCCACAATTTTTTTCGTATTGCCGATTGTTTCAGAGTCGCTTCATGGCTTCCTTGCATATTTGTTGTCATTGGTACTGGCTTTCCTTTTATCAAGGAAACCCTTTATCAGATAGGAGCCGCCGACAACACTGTTCAACGAAACTTATCAGCAGTTCCTGATCTTACCTCACTGACCAGCGGCAGACTTTTCCTCCGCAGATATGGGATCTTCATTTGTTTCCCAGCCTGTCATCATTTCCTCTGCCTCCAAAAGCTTGTCATAGTACTGCATCAGCAGCATGGACACGTTGTCCTGCAACTGGTTCTGCGTCTGTTCATAGAGCCGCAAAAGACATCTGGGATTCACCTTTTCCGGCGCCACATCTGCCATCTGGCACAGCTGCTTCATGGCTGCGTTGATGGTAATGCGATGGATATTTGTACCTCTTTGGGAACGGAAAATAGCACCGCTTTCCATATTGTTGTGCTTGCAGTAGTCCACCAATTCCCGCTGGAACGACCGTGGTATGACAACCTTTCTTTCCTGTTCATTGCCGCAGAAAACGCCGCTGCCTGCCTTTACAAAATCCACTGTCATTTGGGGCAATTCCCAAATATGCAGCCCCAAAGTGCAGATAGATTTGATGATGAAATAAAGCTGCTCTTTTTTCTGTTGTTTTGCCGCTTGCAGCAGCCGGATATATTCTCCCCGCTGCAAAACCGTCTGTGCCGTATCGCTCAACGGCATACAGGATACCTGCCAGTTTCTTTCTCCCATGAAATGCAGATACTGGTTCACCACCGCCAGTCTGCGGTTGATGGTGCGCACCGCCAGTTTTCCTTCCTGCTGCATGGTGTTTTTCCATTGCTGCAAGGTGTTTTCCCGCAGCACTTCCTCCGGCAAAAGTTCTTTTTGAAACTTCTGCAAAATCCGGCGATATTCCGCAATGGTTTCCGGTTTATTGCCGGACTTCATTTTTTCCTGCAAAAATGCTTCGATTGTTTCCTTCGTAAACTTGATTTCTTCCATTTTTCTCACTCGTTATAACGAAATTCCCCTTCTGTCATATTTTTTTGGCCGAAAAACGGAAATTGTCAGACAAAACGGCCACCCCCTCCTTTCTTTTTTTGCCAAAAATGAAAAAAACATCAAAACAAAACCGAAAATACGCTTTTTTTATAAAAACGTCAGATTCGGTTTTATTTTGATGTCATGACTTGCTATCATATGTAAAAAGTGTTATATTGGAAATGTATTACTTTCGATTTTACACGTGATATAATCTAATTTTTATGACAGAAGGGGAATTCCGTTACAACACAAGTCGCATTCGTTCCAGTTTCTGTCGATGGATTCGTCCGCTTTCCATAATATAGATCCTTGTGGTTTCAATATTGCTGTGTCCCAGCATATCTGCCAGTTTTGCGATGTCTTTATCCAAGCTGTAAAAAATCCGAGCAAACAAATGCCGCAGATTGTGAGGGAACACTTTCTCAGGACTGACCTCTGCATCTTTGCAGAGTTTTTTCATTTCTGCCCAAATATTCCCACGGTGCAAGGGGCGTCCGCTTTTTGCCGCAAATATAACCCCTTCCGAAATGCCCTTCTTGGCTGCATAAGCTTTGAGCTTTTTCTGCAAACGCGCAGGCAAAAAGATCACTCGTCGCTTTCCTTTACAATTGACCTCTGCTCTGCCACGTTTGACAGCCTCAACGGTGATAAATTCCAGTTCAGAAACACGAATGCCTGTGGCGCAGATGGTCTGTATCAGCAGGGAAAGCCGTTCTTTTCTCTTTCTTTCCGCCGTGCGCACCAGCCTGCCGTATTCCGCCCTAGTCAATTCTTTTTCTTCTCTCATGAAGATCTCTTTTTGAATCTTCAATAATTTCAGCCGCAGATCATACCTGCCAAAAAAGGAAAAAAATCCATTGGCGGCTACCAATCTGCCATTGACGCCTGCGGGGCTATATCTTTTCTCCAGTTCCTCTTTCCACACCACCAAATCTTCTCTGGTGACTTTTTTCCCTGCCAGATACTTTGCCAGATCCAGCAATTCTCTTTGATATTTTTCCAGTGTTCCTTTGCTTTTTTCCTGTATTTTCAAAAACTGCAAATAGGTTGTGACAGCTGCTTTTGTTACAACGAGTTCTTTCATGTGCAGACCTCCCTTTCTGTTCTATTTCTATTTGGGAATCTTCCCGAAAAAATACTCTGCTATTCTATCAAAAAATCATTTCTCTTTTTTTCACAGAAAAATTTTACGATTTTTCCCGTAAAATGAAAAAACGGAGTTTGACGCCACCCTTTTACATCGCGCAAACTCCGCTTGATTATCTATTATTCTTTTTGGTCGCCCTGCCTTTCGGCATGACAAAATCCCCTGTATATCAAAAATGCAGTCGTTTCTGCATCTCCTCATGGAACAATTCCCACCGGAAAATCACCAGTGCCGCCAATGCAGCACCGCAGCAAACCACGCAGACCAGTGCCGGCAGAATGAACTGAATCACATGGGTCAGCAGTAAAATCCATACCACAAGACCATATACAATCTCCATGAGCATATAAATGACATATTCCCGCAGCTGCAAATGCAAAAACCTTGCCATGACTACCATCATACCGATGGACACCGTACAAAGGATGGGCAGGATAAAGTCTACCGACCAGCCATGCCAGCCCGTTCCCATATCCCATGCCGCCGCAAGAATGGAAATAACCGTCATTTCCCATAAAATTCCTTTGGGGATATTCCGTTTCTTTTTCCACGCCGCATACAGGCTGATCCAGAAGGAAACCACCCCTGCCAGAACAAACATAGACCAGAACAAATCCGGTACAAAGACCCGATTTGCCGCCAGACAAACCATCACGGCAATGACGGACAAAAACAGGAAAATACGCATGATCTTCCGATACATATGGTCATACATCTGCAATCTGGGAAATACATTTTCTTCTTTCTCTCCCCGCAGTTTTGCGCCGCAGAGGGGACAGCGATCCATATTTCCCCGCACATGCACATGACAGGCGTCACAGATCCGCATGGACTTTCCCTCCTTCCTGCACATTTGCCGTCAGTTCCACATCAATGCCCATTTCCGTCAGCTGTCTGAAAAAATGACGCTGTACGGAGGTATCCACGAAAGGCGCGGAAAATCCCATGGTAAGCCGATCTCCATAGGAGCAGAGGCATACCTGCATCCGCTTGGTGCTGACAAATACGCCGAACTGCCGCAGATAAGGCGCCATTTCTTCCGGCATATCCACACGGCCAATATTGGAAAAAGCCATGGTGATTTCCCTTGCGGCTACCCGGTGGGCGATGTTCAGACTGATGTCCTTCAAAAACAAAGGCACCATACGAGTCAACAGGTTATGCTCCAAAGCACAGAGGTCATTGAGCCTGCCCTTGACTTTTTCCTCCGTCAGTTCTTTGGCAAAGCCTTCTTTGACGGCGGCAATAACAGAAGCGAAATCATCTGGATTTTTCCCGAAATCATAGCCCACCGTAATGACAGAGAAAAAGTTTCTGGCGGATTCCGACGGGAAATAATTCCGAAGGTTTACAGGCACCGACAGATTTACGGGATATTTCTCCGCCCGTTTTGGCATCTGGGCATGGATAGCCCTGAGCAGCACACTGCAAAGAAATATGCTGGCTGTGGTGCCGTATTCGTGGGATTTTTGTAATATCTGGGATGCTGACGCTGTCCCTTCAATGACACGAATCTGATGATCCGGCAGACGAATGCCGGAAATCCGATAAGCCCGTTTGACTTTCTGTTTCTCATATTTTTTCTTCCCTGTGTAATACCGGGCGAAACTGTCGCTCATGCGCTCCGGCACAGGCACCGCGTTACGAAGTGCCTCATGGGAAAGAACGCCTTCCCCATATACCTGCTTGATGTAGTGGATGGTCAACATCCGCAGAAACGCCAATGCTCCCGTCCCATCTGTCAGGGAATGGTATACCTCCAGATTGATGCGGCACCGATAATAGGTCACGGAAAAGAGCAGTCCATGGCGGTCAGGATGGTACAGCTTACTGCATGGGGGCAGATGTTCCTGCCGCACCACTGGCTTTTCCCGACTTTCTTCATAAAAATACCAGAACAGCCCCCGTCGCAGGGAATAGCGGTAAAAAGGAAAAAATTCCAGTGTTTCTTCCAATGCTGCCTGCAAGGGTGCTTCCTGCACCATTTCCGTCAGTTCACAGGTGAAACGGAAAACCTTTGTATCTTCTCTGCTTGTGGTGGACGGAAATATCTTTGCAGCGTTTTCCAGCCTGCTCCACTTTGCATCACTCACAAAGGCTCTCCTCCTTTCAGGAATTGCTGTATCCAGCGATAGCTTTCCTGCACCGCTTCAAACCGCGGCGGCAGTGAAAAATATCCATGGAGCCCATCGGCAATACGTACCACTGTCACGTCGTTTCCCGCCCGCTGCAATTCCGCACCATAGGCTTCCCCTTCATCCCTGAGGGGGTCAAATTCCGCCGTCAGAATAAGGGTACGGGGCTGATTGGTAAAGTCCTCCGCCAAAAGGGGCGCAAAATAAGGATTTTGCCGATCTGCCGGAGAGGACTCATACAATTCCATATAGTCGCAGACCCGTTTAGAGGTCAAAAGATAATCCGTGCCATTTTCCACCACAGAAGGGAAAGGCGATGCAGGCGTATGGTCATTGAATGTGGCAGGATACAGCAAAATCTGCTGTTTTACCTCAAATTCTCCCCGATCTCTTGCCATTTGAGATACCACTGCCGCCAGATTGCCGCCGGCAGAATCGCCCATAAGGGTGATTTCCTCCGGTTTCGCCGAAAAAGGAAAACCATCACAGAACAATGTTTTTGCCACATGATAGCAATCCTCCGGCGCTGCCGGGAATTTATGCTCCGGCGCCAGACGATAATCCACAGAAATGACCACCGATTCCAATATCTGCGCCATGGAAGCGCATACCTTCGTATAGCTGTTGATGTCCCCAACGACCCAGCCGCCGCCGTGGAAAAAGAGAATCACAGGGGGCTCCAGCACTTCTTTGTCATTGGGAAAAAACAGCCGCACAGGCACACTGGTCTTGCCAAAAGGCACCCGCCAGTCTTGAAAAAGATTTTTCTCCGGTGAAAGCTGGGCGGAACGAATCCCCTCCAGCCGCCGTTTGATCTTATATGTTTTTTTCACATCCAAGTCCGGATAAGACAGCGCTTTCAGCGCCGCATGCATCACTTTATTGATTTCCAAAGGTTTCTCCCCCCTTAGCTTCCCCAAATACCTTTTATGATAAATACCACAAGGGCTATAATACCAGCCGCACGATATGCCATAAGCATGGCATCCTTTGGCTCTGCATTTTCGCTGAAATTACCGTAAAATATATCCCAAATCTTTTTTGGGAAAAAGACCATGACTGCCGCAAAAACGACGTATACAATCTTCATCACCAAAAGCATTTTCCTTCCCCCTTAAATTTTCCCTTTCCGATAAGCGCTTGGTGTAATGGAAAAATATTTGCGGAAGGTCTGTGCAAAATGACTAGGGCTGTCAAAACCGCAGCGCATGCCCACTTCCGCCACCGGCAGATTGGTTTCCCGCAGTAAAAGAGCCGCCTGAGAAATACGATACCGCAAAAGATACTGCAAAGGGGAAATGCCGATGGTGCGATGGAAGCACCGCAGACATTCCCGCTCCCCGATGTTTGCCGCTTTGGCAATCTGTGCCAAATCCAAAGGTTCGTTATATTCTTTCTGAATCAGTTCCAGCATGCTCTTCAGCCGCTGGGCATCCATGGTTTTCCGGCTGTTTCCGCCTTCCACAGGCTTTGTATGGGCATAGAGATTCCGCCACAAGCGTCCCAGCGTATCCCGCACATCCCATTCATAGCCTTCTTCTTTTTTCTCCAGAAAGCGGACAATTTCCTTGATTTCCGCCAGCATTTCTTTCTGCCATTCTTCCGCTCCTGTCAAAGGCAGCCCTTTGATGCCGCCATAAGCCAGCAGAGGAGCAATATATTTTTTCTGAAAAACCGTATCCTGTCCGCCGCTGATGAGCCGGGTATGGAATACAGCAGAGCGGATTTTGCCGCCCTCGCCTGCCGCCAGTATGCTATGGAGCACATTGGCATGGATGAAAGCCCCTTCGCCTTTGGAAAGGGTCCAGCGCATGTCCGGCAGGAATACTTCCACACTGCCTTCCGTTACATATAATATTTCCGTTTCTTCGTGCCAATGCCAGGCAACGCCGCCTTTTTCGCCGCTGCGAATCTGGGTATCATAGCCGCCGCAGGGAAAATCCGCCGTGCCATGGGGACGCAGTTCCATTTGTCTGGGATTGACGTTTACATCACAGGCATCCAATGACATACTACCCCTCCTGTCCGTTTTTTTATAGTATACGTCTATATATTGATTGCATCAAGCTTTTTCCGGCGGTATTTTAATAGAGTATAAATTTTTGCGTATGTTTTCCCAAAAAAGACAACCTATTTACTTTTTGGAGGTATTTTATGTTTTCACTGCTTCTGGCACTGATTTATGTATCGTTTATTTCACTGGGGCTGCCGGATTCTCTTCTGGGTTCCGCGTGGCCGCAAATGCAGGAAAGTCTGGGGATTTTCCTTTCTCTGGGCGGCGTCATTTCCTTTATCATTACCGCCAGCACCATTCTGTCCAGCCTTATGAGCCATCGGGTCATCCAGCGGTTCGGCACAGGCAGCATCACCATGTGCAGCGTTGCCATGACTGCCCTTGCCCTTTTTGGTTTTTCCCTTTCCAATAGCTTCTTTGCCCTCTGCCTTTGGGCAATTCCCTACGGGCTGGGGGCTGGCTCCGTAGACGCTGCCCTGAACAACTTCGTCGCCCTCCACTGCAAAGCAAAGCACATGAGCTGGCTCCACTGTTTCTGGGGCATCGGTGCCACAGGCGGGCCTTACATCATGGGTTTATGTCTGAGCCGCGGCATGGGCTGGCAGGCAGGCTATCGCACCATTTCCTTCCTGCAAATGGCATTGACTCTCATCCTGCTTCTGTCCCTGCCTTTGTGGAAAAAACAGGAACTGCCCCTTTCCGGCGGCGAAACGGTTCGTCCACAAACACCCCAGTGGGGGAAATTGCTGAAACGTCCCGGCGTTAAAGCCGCTCTGACGGCGTTTTTCTTCTA
>CATZIM010000049.1 GCA_958420075.1 uncultured Clostridia bacterium
CTTCTTCATTCCCCTGCTCATTGCCATTTTTGGCGGGGATAAAATGTACTGCAATAAATTCTGCGGCAGAGGTCAGCTCTTTGATTTACTGGGCAATAAGCTGGGACTTTCCCGGAAAAAAGATATTCCGAAATTCCTGCGGAGCAAATGGTTCCGTTATGGATTTTTGATTTTCTTTTTTATTATGTTTTTCAATATGCTTTTCAGCACCTATCTGGTATTCGAAGGCACAAGAAACTTGAAAGAAGTGGTGACACTCCTTTGGACCATCAAACTGCCTTGGAACTGGGCATATCATGGTACGGCTGTCGCTCCTTGGGTAGCGCAGTTTGCCTTTGGTTTTTACAGCGTGATGCTCACATCCACTGTTTTGGGATTGATTACTATGATTTTGTATAAACCACGTTCCTGGTGTGTATACTGTCCTATGGGAACCATGACCCAGACCATCTGTAAGGCGAAGCACAGATGCAATGGTGCCTGTGGCATTCCTCAACAAAATGATTCTCCTACAACATAAAAACAGAGCGGTTTTCCCAAAGGAAATACCGCTCTGTTTTTCGTTTACAGATAAGACCGCAGTTTCTTTTTGTCCAGAATGCGGATGCCGCCCCGGAAGGTTTCCACAATGCCTTCTTCGGCAAAATACTTAATCATACGGGTGACCACCTCTCTGGCAGTGCCCATGTACTTGGCAATCTGCTCCTGTGTCATATGGATTTCATCAGACTTTGTTTTTGCCATTTCGTCTGTGAGGAAGATTGCCAGCCGTTTGTCCATGGCCATGAAAAGGATTTGCTGCATGGCCCACATAACGTCGGAAAAACGGTCTGCTGCCATATGATAGCTGCATGCTTCTACATAGACATTTTCTGTAATCAGCTTATGAAAAGCGGAAGCGCTGACGGTGAGGATTTCTGACTTTTCCACCGTATCCACGGAAACGTCAAAAGTGATGGCATCCAGTACGCAGGAAGCGGAAAGGATGCAGATATCCCCGGGGTAGAGGCGGTAAAGGGTCACTTCCCGTCCATCTTCAGAAAGCAGATATGCCCGCAGCTGCCCGGATTTGATGTAAAGCAGACCAGCGCATTCTTCACTGCCGTTGTGCAGGTTGACCCCTTTGGGATAGGTTGCCAGAGTGGCACTGCGGCAGAGCATATCTTTTTGATCTTCTGTCAGATGCTCCCAGAAAGAAAAATTTTCTGCAAATATGGTTTCATATTCTCGTGTCATATTGTTTTCACCGCTTTCGGATTGATTATCTTCAGTGTAACAAGCAATTTCTTTTTTTGCAAGAAAAAAGGCTCTCATCATTGAGAGCCTTTTCATGTTCGATGTGTTCGCATCGAGTAAGGGGAGGGGTATGTTCTATGTTTACAAATAATTTGGAAATTAGCTTTTGGGAAGGGGTGCCTGAGGCAACTCGGGGAAATCACCTCAGGCGGGAAGTAAAAGGGGGCGTCCTTTTGACTTCTCCTATAGTATATAGGGAAAATATGTCCAATTTGTGAATAGAAACTTACAGCTAACTTAAGGAATTTGAAAGAACCTTTTTCGAAAAGCGAAAAAACTGCAAAATGTGTGCGAAAATGCTGGAAAAACAACAAAATTCAAATTATGTCAGACAACAAAAAAGGAATTGCCGGATTTTTAAAGTGTGACATACAATTTGCACGGGAATATCCCTTTAAAATGGTAGGGTTTTCTGATAATATGCAAGAAATTTTGAAAAAATGAATATTTTTATTTACATGGCATAAAGATTCTGTTAAGATTCTATATAAGAAAAGATAATGGAACGATAAGAGGAGGAAATGCTTATATGACAGAAGTGCTGCACCATTTGATGAGAGAACTGATTGAATATTCCATCATTTTACTGGAATTGATCGGCGTATTGGTATTGCTGGCAGGCGCCCTGCGCGCTACCGTGAACTATATCAAGGGAGATCCCCACACCCGCGTGAAACTGTGCCGTGCCATGGCTATGGCGCTGGAATTCAAGCTGGGCGATGAAATCCAGCGGACAGTTATCGTACGTGAGTTTTCAGAAATCGCATTGGTTGGCTGCATCATTGTTTTCAGAGCAGGTTTGTCCTTCCTGATCCACTGGGCAATCCGTACAGAGGAAAAAGACCAGGCGGAGGAAAAGCTGGAAGAATGTACTGTGGAAGTACTGGAAAACGAAAAACGCAAGAAAGCTGCTGCAAAATGGCACTCCATCAAAGAAGTGATTTAAGATACAATTTCCTTCAATCCTAAATAAATAATACGCAACACAAAAGCACCTGACAGGTTTTCTGTCAGGTGCTTTTGCATATTTTATGATTAAAATTCAAATCCTTGCATTTTATCCAGATATTTTTCTCCAATGAGTTCATCATAGGTCAGATAACGATGGAGTTTCTGGAGTTCTTCCCGTTCTTCCTCTGTGGTTCCTGGTGTATAGAGATTGTAATAAGGACTCATAACGGGACAGGTTTCGTATACATGAAGCAGGAAATTGGTCTGCAGGCAAGCAGGTGCGTTGATGTAGTCGCAGAGCAGTGCCGGCAGCAGATAAGGAGAAACCTGCTGGCCTTCCGCACGATAGTCGTTGCCGGTGTCGTAGTTGGCAAACATCACATAAGGTGTGCAGAACATGGTGTATTTTTCCTCGTCTGTCCATTCCGCGGCTTTGTCCGCATGGATGGTGCCTGTGGATGTGTAGGGTGTGAAATTATCCCCCAGTGTAGGCAGGTGGTCGCCGTACCAGAGAAGCACTGTGGGTTTTTCTCTCTGCATGATGTAATCATAGAGCATACCCAGTGCCGCATCGGAATCGCTGACACCTTTTGCGTAGTTCTGGAGGGAAATGACTTCCTGTTCAGACAGGTTATCCCCGCTGACTTTGATATCCCAGTCAGAAGAATCAAATTTATCTGTATACAGACTGTGGTTTTCCATGGTGATGGCTGTCAGATACAAGCCTGTTTCGTGGGGCTGTTCCAACTGATAAATGATTTCTTCCGCAATGGTCTGGTCCGTGATATAAGGACCGCTGTTCCAATGGAGTTCCGCGTGCATGTCGTTTTCACCCAGAAAATCATCATAGCCCATGAGAGGATAAGCCCGGTCACGTTCATAGAATGTTTTCTGATAGGTATGAACGCCTAAAGTGTCGTATCCCAGACTTTTAAACAGCTGTGCGTAAGCAAATGTTTTTTCCTTTAAATACTGCTGATAAGGCATATTGCCGGAGGGCAGTGTGCTGGTGGACATACCAGACTGGATTTCAAATTCCGGTCGGATGGTGCCGCCGCCAAAAGTACAGGAAACCATTTCGCCGCTGGGATGTTCTGCCGCAATGGCGCGGTAGTTTTTCAGCGGATCATCGGAGAAGGTTACGCCTTCCAGTTTGGTCGGGTCCCAAAAGGCTTCAGACAGTACCACGATGACGTCAGGATTTTCAAAGTCAGAAGTATCTTCTTCCCCAGTGGGAACAAAAGGTGCGAACATTTCCGCCATGACTTCTTCGCTGTAATCCTGGGGCATCAGTGTGTCTACGGTGCCGAAGTTCAGGGCAAAGCCGGTCAAAAAGCCGTAATTGTCATAAATATAATCCTGATCGGTTTCTTCATTGACAACGATACCGAAAAGGGGTTCATAGCATCCCCGTACCGTTGTGTTGGTGACAAATACCACCAGAAGGGCTGCCAGTACCGGAACCCCCACAAAGTGCACTTTGCTGCGGATGGGCAGCATGGGGCGGGTCATATGCAGGAACAGCCAGTAAAGGATGGTCACCACAAAGAGCAGGATATACTGCCATGGGAATGAAATGGAGCCTAAAAACTCCGTGAAGCTGCCGGCGTTCTGTGCCAGTGTCAAATCCCAAGGATAAAAATGATCCTGCAAAATGATGGATTTGAAATGGTCGATGAGGGGCAGCAGGATAAACAAAAATCCTGTGATGCCTGCAGCTGTGGAAAAGCGGCGGAACAGAAACACAAAAGTGAAGTATACGCCGTAAACCAGAAGCAGCCCCAGCAGAAAGGCGCCTGTCTGTGCTGTGATGAGTGTGGTCAGCATGGAACGGGAGCCAAAAGAAATGTAGTTTGCCACAAGGGTCATATAAATAGGAAACACAAGGGTGAGTATCCATAATATGGCTCTGGGCAAAGGAGCGGAATGGAAAAATTTCCGCAGTTTTTTTGCTTGCTTGGAAAATGTTTTCATTGGGTTAATGCCTTCTTTCTTTTCAATTACCCCGAGATTTTATTTTATCATGGGAAAGGCGTATTTTCAACGCTGGCAGGGGAAATGAGAAGAATTTTATTTTCTGTCAGGGGTGATTTCCAGAGGGGTGAGGCGGTCTTTTTCCGTAATGGGACGGAGCACACGGCAGGGATTTCCGGCAGCCAGCACACCGCTGGGAATGTCGTGAGTTACCACACTGCCTGCACCAATGACACTGCCAGCACCAATGGTGACACCGCCGCAGATGGTAGCGTTGGCACCGATCCATACATCATCCTCCAGTGTAATGGGGGCAGAAGTGCCGATGCCTTCCCCTCGCTGAGCAGCATCCATGGCATGTCCAGCACAGGCAAGGCAGACACCGGGACCGATGAAAGCATTGGCGCCGATATGCACAGGAGAAGTATCCAAAATGACGCAGTTATAATTGATGAAGGTCAGCCCGTGGGTGTGGATATGGAAGCCATAATCACAATGAAAAGATGGCTCGATAAATGTCAGGGGATGGCAAGTGCCGAAAAGCTGCTGCAAGATTTCAGCCCTCTTTTTCGTTTCTGTAGGAGCGGTCTGGTTGTATTCCCAGCAAAGGGTTTTTGCTTTTGTCTGTAAGTGGTTGGGCATGTCGGTGTGGCGTGTGCAGTAGCCTTCCGGCAGTCCCATGATTTTCAAAATATCCATATGTGATGTCCTTTCTTTTGTTGAAATCAGATTTCCTAAGGATAAAATGTACCACATTTTCAGGTGGGGTGCAATGGAGGAAAAAGGGGAATCTTGCGCGGATATTGCCGGATATGGTACACTGTTTGGAAAGAGAAGGAGGGGATTTTATGAGGGAAACAGGAATCTACATTCATATTCCGTTTTGTGTGCAGAAATGTCTGTACTGTGATTTTCCGTCTTTTGGCGGACAGGAAAAGGAATATGAGCGGTACACAGCGGCTTTGTGCCGGGAAATCGAAGCCAAAAGCCATCTGGCGAAGGATTGGAAGATTAAGACCGTGTTTTTTGGCGGCGGTACGCCGACGGTGCTTTCTGCCCAGCAGTTGAAGCGGATTTTGGATACCGTTTTTCAATGTTATGATGTGGAAGCGGACGCGGAAATCACCACCGAAGCCAATCCCGGTACATTGAGTCTGGAAAAATGCGTGGCTTTGCGGCAAATGGGATTCAATCGCCTGAGCATGGGTGTGCAGGCATGGCAGGATGAATTGCTGGAGAGATTGGGCAGAATCCATACCCGTCAGCAGTTCCTGAAAAATTTCGCCAGCGCCAGAGAAGCAGGTTTTGACAATATTAATGTAGATTTGATGTTTGCCCTGCCGGAACAGACATTGGGGCAGTGGGAAGAAACCCTTTCGGAAATCACTGCATTGCAGCCGGAGCATATTTCCGCTTACAGCTTGATTATAGAAGAAGGAACACCTTTTTATGATTTGTATGAAAAGGAAGTTTATCAGGAAACAGACGAGGAACTGGACAGAGCCATGTATCACACAGCAGTGCAGATTTTGGCTGAGGAAGATTATCATCAGTATGAAATTTCTAATTTTGCCAAAGACGGCAAAGAAAGCCGCCATAACCGTATTTACTGGCAGGATGAAGGATATTTGGGCTTTGGTCTGGGTGCACACTCCTATTGGGAAGGAAAACGGTTCCATAATCCCTATGACCTGCATACATATATGGAGCAGGCAGAAAACGGCAATGTTTCCATGGAAGATGTAGAAGAACTTTCTCTGGCAGACCAGTACAGCGAGTTTATGTTCATGGGACTGCGTTTGACGGAAGGCATCGAGAAAAGACGATTTGCCCAGCGTTTCGGCGTGGATATGGAAGAAGTTTATAGGGCAGAAATCGAGAAATGTAAAGAAGAAGGTCTGCTGGAAGAAAAGGAAGGATGGCTCCGCCTGACAGAGAGAGGACTGGATCTGAGCAATCAGGTTTTCATGGAATTTCTGAAAGAAGAGGCCTGAAAAACCCCAGAAAACCAAAAGAAAATCCGAAATATAAAATTCAAAAAAAGTTCATAATTTTTTTCTCATTAGCACTTGACATTGCCGGTGGCAAGTGCTATCTTTATTACATGAGTTAGCACTCATAGCAAGTGAGTGCTAACAAAAGACAAATTTCCATAGAAGTGCGTCCAAATGGAAAACGCGTAAACGGAAATTTACTTCAAAAAAAATCGGAAATTTTTTTCTTCTGAAATGTCAGAAGAAAAACCATTCCGTAAATTTCCACTTGTTTCTTCGTGACACTCTGTGTCAGGTCAGAAACGCGTAAACGGAAATTTACTTCATTAATGAGGAGGCGAAAGGCTATGTCGTTGAACGAAAGAAAAATTCAAATCTTACAGGCGATTATCAATGACTATATCGAAACGGCGGAGCCTGTCGGTTCCAGAACCATCGCAAAAAAATATAATCTGGGCATCAGTTCAGCGACCATTCGTAATGAAATGAGTGATCTGGAGGAAATGGGCTTCATCCTACAGCCCCATGCTTCTTCCGGCAGAATTCCATCAGACATGGGCTACCGTTTATATGTAGACCACCTGATGCAGAAAAAAGAACTGGGACCCGAGGAACAGCGGTATCTGCAAAATGTCATCACCAGAAACGTGGGACAGATTGACTACCTGCTGGAGGAAACGGCAAAGGCTCTTTCCGCACTGACCAATTACACCACCATCATTTCAGAGCCAGTGAGTCAGCGCACACGCATCAAACAGATTCGTCTGCTGCCCCTGGACAGTGTTTCGGTGCTTCTGGTCATTGTAACGGAAGATAATTTCATCAAAAATCATGTGATTCAGATGGGCACAGTTCCTGAGGAAGATAAGATCTTCACCATGGGCATGCGGCTGAATCAGGTGTTGCAGGGATATTCCCTCCATGATATAGATGCAAGTGTCATCAATCGCTTGCAGGCAGAACTCCATGAATACAGACAGATCCTGCCGCATATCTTATCGGCGATCGAAAGTACCATGCGTTCTGCGGAAAAGGTACAGGTTCACATGAGCGGCACCAAAAACATTCTGGCTTTTCCTGAGTTTTCTGATATCCAGAAAGCCAAGTCCCTGTTCCAGGCACTGGAGGAAAAGGATGTGCTGGTAACCCTCTTGCAGGGCAGTACCGATACCAATGACATGCAGATCCTCATCGGCAGCGAAAACAGCGTCCAGTGCATGAAGGATTGCAGCATCATTACGGCAACCTACAAAATGAGTGACGAAACCCGCGGTACCATCGGTATCGTAGGGCCCACCCGAATGGATTATTCTCAGGTGGTATCCGTCCTCAACGGTATGGTTACCAATATGGAAAAAGTATTGAAAAATCTGTCGAAAGGCAATAAAAATACCTAGAGAAAAGAGGAGCAGATGTGGAAGATAAGGATTTAAGAGAAGAAAATCTGCAGGAAGAAGCCGCTGAAATGCAGGCGGAAGCAGAAGTGACAGAAGCTGTGGAAGCGGAAGTGGTTGATGAAACCGAAGCGAAAATGGCTGAACTGGAACAGAAAGCTGCGGATTATCTGGATAAATATCAAAGATGTCTGGCGGAGTTCGATAACTTTAGAAAACGGACTTCCAAAGAAAAAGCAAGCATGTATGACGACGGTGTGAGAGATACCGTGGAAAAACTGCTGGCAGTGGTGGATAATCTGGAACGTGCCGTTGCGGTACAGGAAGGAAAAGACGCCGAAGATGCCTTTTTCAAAGGCGTGCAAATGACTTTGAAGCAGTTCCAGGAAATTTTGCATGGCATGGGCGTTGAGGAAATCAAAGCCCTGGGCGAAAAATTCGACCCCAATTTCCATGCGGCTGTGGCACATGAAGATGATGATGCTTACGGCGAAAACGAAATCATTCTGGAAATGCTGAAAGGTTATAAATATAAAGATAAAGTCATCCGTCACAGCATGGTGAAGGTGGCAAACTAAAACTGAAATTTTGATTTGACAATTTAGGAGGAAATAGATTATGGGTAAAATTATTGGTATTGACTTAGGTACAACAAACTCTTGTGTAGCAGTAATGGAAGGCGGCCAGCCTGTTGTTATCGTAAACAGCGACGGCGCAAGAACAACTCCTTCCGTAGTTGGTTTTGCGAAAAACGGCGAAAGACTGATTGGTGAAACAGCAAAACGTCAGGCAATCACAAACCCTGACAACACCATCAGCTCCATCAAACGTCACATGGGTGAAAACTATAAAGTAAACATCGAAGGCAAAGCTTATTCTCCTCAGGAAATTTCCGCAATGGTACTGCAGAAACTGAAAGCTGATGCAGAAAGCTATCTGGGCGAAACTGTTTCCGAAGCAGTTATCACAGTTCCCGCATATTTCAATGACGCACAGCGTCAGGCAACAAAAGACGCTGGCCGTATCGCAGGTCTGGATGTAAAACGTATCATCAACGAACCCACATCCGCAGCACTGGCTTATGGTCTGGATAACGAAAGCGAACAGAAAATCATGGTTTACGACCTGGGCGGCGGTACATTCGACGTATCCATCATCGAAATCGGCGGCGGCGTAATCGAAGTACTGTCCACAAACGGTAACACACACCTGGGCGGCGATGACTTCGACCAGAGAATCATCGATTACTTGGTAGCTGAATTCAAGAAAGCAGAAGGCATGGACCTGTCCAAGGACAAAATGGCTATGCAGCGTCTGAAAGAAGCAGCTGAAAAAGCGAAAAAAGAACTGTCTACCGTAACAACAACAAACATCAACCTGCCTTTCATCACAATGAACCAGGATGGTCCTAAACATCTGGATGTAACACTGTCCAGAGCAAAATTCGATGAACTGACAGCTGATCTGGTAGACGGCACAATGGGCCCTGTTCGTCAGGCTCTGTCCGACGCTGGTCTGTCCGCAAGCGAAATCGATAAAGTTCTGCTGGTTGGTGGTTCCACAAGAATCCCTGCCGTACAGGAAGCAGTTAAGAAATATACAGGCAAAGAACCTTTCAAAGGCATCAACCCCGATGAATGTGTAGCAGTAGGTGCTGCAATTCAGGGCGGTAAACTGGCTGGCGATGAAGGTGCAGGCAGCGTTCTGCTGCTGGACGTAACACCTCTGTCTCTGGGTATCGAAACTCTGGGCGGTGTTGCAACAAAACTGATCGACAGAAACACAACCATCCCTACAAACAAAAAACAGATCTTCTCTACAGCAGAAGATAACCAGACAGCCGTTGATATCCACGTTGTTCAGGGTGAAAGACCTCTGGCAAGAGATAACAAAACTCTGGGTCAGTTCAAACTGGATGGTATCGCTCCCGCAAGAAGAGGCGTGCCTCAGATTGAAGTTACTTTCGATATCGACGCAAACGGTATCGTAAACGTATCCGCAAAAGACCTGGGTACAGGCAAAGAACAGCACATCACAATCACAGCAGGTTCCAACCTGTCTGAAGAAGAAATCGACAGAGCTGTAAAAGAAGCTGAACAGTTCGCTGAACAGGATAAGAAGAGAAAAGAAG
>CATZIM010000050.1 GCA_958420075.1 uncultured Clostridia bacterium
TGCCCACATACAGACCGTAGCCGCGGAATGCGTCGATGAGACGCAGCACGTCCATGTCGTAAGTGATGCCCAAGTCACCGCGGACTTTGTTCTTTTCAATATCGCCGGCATTGATGACCAGAACGATTTCTACGTCCTCTTTCACCTGCACCAGCATATTGATTTTACTATCCGGCTTAAAGCCCGGCAGTACCCGGGAAGCATGATAGTCGTCGAAAAGCTTGCCGCCAAACTCCAGATAAAGTTTGCCGCCAAACTGTCCGATTCTTTCTTTGATGCGTGTTGACTGCATCTGCAAATATTTGTCATTATCAAATCCAATCCGTACCATTTTTTAATCTCCCAAATCTATTGTCACATCCGTTAACTGTTTCATTTACGGTACAAAATTATACTATTTTTTTTCACGATTTACAAAGGAAACCTTGATTTTTTTCGAAAATCTCCCACTTGCATGAAAACTTTTGTCATTTCTTAGGGTTTTTCTATGGAATTCTGTTCAAAATCCTCATCTTTGCAGACCACTGATAAGCAGTATATACGAACCTCCGCCGCTCCTGCCCGCAAAAGGGTACGTGTACACTCCTGTAGTGTGGTGCCTGTGGTGAAGATATCGTCCAGCAGCAAAACACGTTTTCCTGCAATGATGTCTTTCTTTGCCGCACCAAATACGTTCTTCAGATTTTCCTTTCTCTGTGCCGCTTTCAGACTGCTTTGGGGCAAAGTATCCACAAGTCTTTCCAATACACCAGGTACATGGTTCATGCCTGTTTCTTTCGCCAATCCTTCGCAGAGGATTTCCGCCTGATTGAATCCCCGAAACCGCAGTTTATTGGCATGGAGGGGCACTTCCGTCAGCACATCCGCCCATGTTGTCCAGTCTGGATGCTCCCGCAAAAGATATTCCGCCATCAAATGGCTGAGCCGCTCTCCTTCATGGCGATACCCATGAAACTTAAAAGCGGCAATCTCCTCCTGCATGGTTTCATAGGAAAATGCCGCTGTTCCTGCTGTAAAAAGAAAATCCTTATGGCGGCACCGATGGCAGAGAATGTCATTATCTGTGGGTCTGCCGCAGATCCCACATTTCTCCCCTGTCAGGAAAGGCGGATGCGCCAGACAATCGGGGCATAACAGCCGTTCTTCTTTTTCCAAAGGCAAAAGACTGCCGCAAATGGCACATCTGGGCGGAAAGAGAAATTCCAGCATGGTTTCTTTCACACTTCTCATTCTCCCGCCTCCGCCATAAAGTCATAAAGATTCCGTATCCGCTGGGCAAGGCCTGTATACCGTCCCACTTCCCGGTCGTTGCTCACCATGGCAGAAATGGTTTCCTGTATGCCCACCAGCACCACCAATGTTTTGGCACGGGTCACCGCTGTATAAAGCAGGTTTCTTGTCATAAGCATAGGCGGGCCGCTGTGAACAGGAATGATGACAACAGGATACTCACTGCCCTGGGATTTATGAATGGTGATGGCATAAGCCAGTTCCAGTTCTTCCAGCTGGGAATAATCGTAATCCACCACTTTCCCATCATCGAAAACAACCTGCATGGTTTCGTTTGCATCATCGATCTCTCTTATCATGCCCGCATCACCGTTAAATATGCCTACACCTTCGTCACAGCGTTTTCCCATGGCGTTATACATGCGCCAAGCGATATTATAGTTATTTTTGATCTGCATGACTTTATCCCCTTCTCGGAACACGATCTGACGGAATTCCTTTTCCGCCCGTTCTTCTGAAGGTGGATTCAAAGCCGCCTGCAAAACGGTATTGAGGTTCTGCACACCCAAAACACCTTTGCGCATGGGTGTCAGCACCTGCATATCCCGCAGACCATCACAGCCTGTAAATTTTGGCAGACGAGTCAGCACCAAATCCCGAATGGTACGCACCACATCTTCCCCAAAAGCACGTTTCACAAAAAAGAAATCCGTACCGTTTTCGTTGAGAACAGGGTCATCCCCTCGGTTGATGCGGTGAGCGTTCATAATGATAGCGCTTTCCTGTGCCTGACGGAAAATATGCTCCAGTCTGACTACTTTCAGCCGTTCACTGCGAATCATGTCTTTCAGCACATTGCCTGGACCAACGGAAGGCAGCTGATCTACGTCCCCTACAAAAATCAGACGGGTACCTGGTGCTACTGCCCGCAAAAGGGCGTGCATCAGCATAATATCCACCATGGAAGTTTCGTCAATGATGATAACATCCGCTTCAATGGGGTTTTCCTCGTTCCGGTCAAAGGTTTGTCTGCGGACATCTTCCCCCAAAAAGGTGCTTTCCAGCATACGGTGAATGGTTTGTGCTTCCACGCCTGTGGCTTCACTCATGCGTTTTGCCGCCCGTCCTGTGGGCGCCGCCAGCACTACCTCACAGCCCTCGTCTTTTAACAGCCGCAGAATGGTATTGATGGTGGTGGTTTTCCCGGTACCGGGGCCACCAGTGATAATCAGAACACCGCAGCTCATGGCTTCCAGCACTGCCGCACGCTGTTCTTCCGCCAGAATGACACCTGTTTTCTTTTCCATACGGGCAATCTCATTGGCAACACCTTCCATATTGGTGCACATATACTCCTGAGAAAGTTCCAGCAGTCGTTTTGCCACTGCCATTTCCGCATAGAAATAGGTATTCAGATATACACTGTCCACACCGTTCATGGTTTCCTGCCAAATCTGGCTGTCCACCTGCAATTCCCGGATGGCGTTTTCCACATGGTCTGGATGGAGCTGCAGAAGTTCTTTTGCCTGCTCCATGAGGCTTTCCTTGGGCAGATAGCAGTCCCCGTTAGATGCCGCATTGGTGAGGATATATTTCACTGCCGCTTTCACACGATTGGGGTCGTCAGGGGAAATGCCTGCCGACGCCGCCATTTTATCCGCCATACGGAAGCCAATGCCCCAGATGTCGTCTGCCAGCCGATAAGGGTTATGCTTCACCACTTCAAAAGTACGAGATTTATATTTCTTATAAATCCGCATGGCATAGGTAGGGGAAACGTCAAATTCCTGCAAAAACAGCATAGCTTTTCTCAGTTCATGCTGTTCCCGGAAAACTTCCGAAATCCGCTGGGCTTTTTCATAAGTCAGCCCTTTGATCTCCGCCAGCTGTTCCGGCTTTTCCTCAATGACATAAAAAGAGGCTTCTCCAAAGCGGTCTACAATTTTCTTTGCAATCTTGGGTCCAATGCCTTTGATAAGCCCCGAAGATAAATATTTTTCAATCCCGGCGCAGGTAGTAGGCATGGATTTTTCATAGCTGGTCACTTGAACCTGTCTGCCATAGAGCGGATGGATAGACCAATGGCCGGTAATCTCCAGACTTTCCCCGGCGTGAATCTGGGGCACAATGCCCACACAAGTCACCTCGTCGTCCTCTGTTTCCAGCGCAAAAACCGTATAGCCGTTGTCGGCATTTTGATAAATGATGCTTTCCACTTCGCCTGTGATGCGGATTTCATCCATGTCCTTCCCTCCTTTGCCGCACAATATAAAAAGTATAGCACATTCTCCATGAAAAGAGAACAGCCGTTCCCAAAATTCCCCCAAAGCCTTGACAAAATCCCAAAACCCTGTAAAATGAACATTGTTCAACTTGAAAAGAAAAAGGAGGGATTTTATGCATCCCAATGTAACTTCCAAAGAAAAACTGCTCCTTGCCGCCAAAGAACTGGCAAAAACAGAGGGGCTTTCCGCATTGCAGATGCGTTCATTGGCTTCTGCGGCAGGTGTTGCCGTTGGTTCCGTTTATAATTATTTTCCCAACAAAAACGCCCTGCTGACGGCAGTGGTTGCCAGCATCTGGTTTGATATATTCCATAACGACACAACAGAAAACACCAGAAACATGGGCTTTTGCGATGCTGTTTCTCATTTGTTTTCTCAGATACAGAAAGGCATTGCCGCCTATCCGGACTTTTTTGCCGCACATCGGGTGATTTTCGAAGAGAGCGAAAAAGAAAACGCCCTGAAGCTGCGGGAAAGCACCTTTTCCCATATGGAGAAAAATCTGCTGGGCTGTCTGGAAGCCGACCCGCGTATCCACCCCGATGCCTTTGATGGCAGTCTGACACAAAAAGCGCTGGTATCCTTCACATTCACTCACCTGCTGGCATTGTGGAACAGCGGCGCAAAGGACTGCGATACCCTCATTGCCATTCTTTCCAAATTACTGTATGGAAATCAGGAGGTGCGTCCATGATACCCAAAAAATATTTATTGCTGCTGGCTGGGCTTGTCTGGGGTGCGGCTGGGTTCAACATCCTGCGTCTGGGTCTGCTGGCTTATGTGGGGCTGGTAAAACCCTTGTATCTGCTCCTGACCGCCGCCGTTTTTGTGATTTTTCAAAAAATGGTATTCGGCAAACTGGTACGAAAACACACTGCCCGCATCCTTGCCTATGAAGCACCAAAGGTCTGGTTCTGGCATTTTTTCGACAGGAAATCCTTCCTCATCATGGCATTTATGATGACCATGGGTATTTCCCTGCGGAAATTTTCATTGGTGCCCATTGACTTCATTGCTTTTTTCTACACTGGTCTGGGGGCATCCCTGCTGCTGGCCGGGATACTGTTCCTGCGGCAGTTTTTCCTGACACTGACTGACAACACAAAGGAGGGTTTCCATATGGATTTTCAAAAACTCATTTCTTCCGCATTCCGCTACGCCATTGCTGGTCTGGCATGCGGCGTATTTTATCGTGAATTCACCAAGTTCACCGCTTTCACAGGCAAAACCACACTGGCATTTACCCCTCTGCACCTGCTGGTCATGGGCACGCTGCTGTTTCTAATTCTGGCAGCCATTGCCCTTCATACAGATTTGGCTGAACAGGTGCGGTTCCAGCAGTTCCGCAAGGTCTACGCCGTTGCACTGCCTTTTATGGTAATCATGTTCTTTGTCCGCGGTATTCTGCAGGCATTGCAGACACCCCTTTCCACAGGCGCAAACGCTGCCATTTCCGGCATTGCGGGTATTTCCCATATCCTCATGACAGCCGCGCTGGTGCTGCTGTTCCTGGCTCTGCGCCGCTGCACACCGAAAAAGGCATAAACATTGAAGTACAAAACCCCACTTTTCAGAAGTGGGATTCTTTTCAAACCAACTTGAACAATGTTCACATTCATAAACTGGAGGTTTTTTATGCAGGCAATTATGGAAACTTTATTCGATATATTCTATCTCACCAGCGTGATCACATTGGGCATCCTCATGGTAAGCAGAAAACAGGCCCAAAAGCAATATCGCCTCTTTGGCATCATGGCAATTCTGCTGGGCTTTGGTGACGCATTCCATCTGATTCCCAGAGCCTTTGCCCTTTGGACAACGGGTCTGGAAAACCATGCCTTTTCTCTGGGCATGGGTAAACTGATCACATCCATCACCATGACAATTTTTTATGTGATTCTGTATCATGTATGGCGGATGAGATACCACATCACAGAGAAAAAAGCACTGACCGCAGTCATTTACCTTTTGGCATTCCTCCGCATCATTCTCTGTCTTTGTCCCCAGAACGCATGGACAAGCCCTGCCGCGCCTTTATCCTGGGGGATTTACCGAAACATCCCCTTCACCATCATGGGGATTCTCATCATCATCCTGTTTTACAAAAGCGCCCGTCAGCACCATGAAACTTCCTTTAAAAACATGTGGCTGACCATACTGCTCAGTTTTGGATTTTATATTCCTGTGGTGTTATTTGCCGATACCATTCCTCTCATGGGTATGCTGATGATTCCTAAGACGCTGGCATACCTTTGGACTGTCTGGATTGGATATCAGGCTATGAAAAAAGACGCGTGATCTTTACGAAATCCTTATCATGACAAAGGATTCCGGCTTTTTTATGATATTGAGATTTTATTTGATCTATTTTCTTTTAAAAACAGCCGTCGCAATTCCCCTTAAGAAATCAAGGAAGCGAAAATCAATGTTTTCTTAAGGGGAAGTTGCTTTTCACAGCCCATTTTCTCTGGGCTGTTTTTTTATTTCAATTGTAAACCATTATTATTAAATATTGTTGACAATAGATTTTCCCAGTGCTATATTGAAACACAAAATTTGCAAAGGCGGTGTTTCTTTGACTCTCACAAAAACAAAAACGCAAATCCTCTGCGCCCTTTTTGCGGCGCTCATTGCCATTGGGGCATTCCTGCGGGTGCCGGTGCCGCTGGTGCCTTTCACCCTGCAATTTCTTTTCACCACTCTGGCAGGACTTCTTTTAGGGAAAAAAGTCGGCAGTGCTGCTGTATGGCTTTATGTACTGCTGGGACTTGTGGGACTGCCCATATTTGCCGAAGGCGGCGGCATTTCCTACATCTTCAAGCCCACTTTCGGCTACCTCATCGGCTTTGGGCTGGGCGCTTATGTGACAGGCTTTCTGACAGAACAAAATACCTCTTATAAACAGCTCCTTGTGGCAAACTTCGCCGGGCTTTTGGTGGTATATCTCTGCGGTATGGCTTATTACGCTGCCATCAGCGCTTTTTACCTGCATAACCCCATCGGGCTGTGGCCCCTGTTCCTGTACTGTTTTTTGCTGGCGGTGCCCGGTGATATTGTCCTCTGCATCGTTGCGGCGATACTGGCAAAACGGCTCATCCCTATTTTCAGATACGACAGGAGATGATTTTTTTGGATTCATTGGAAACATTGACACAACAGGTCATGAACGGGCACCAAGTCACCAGAGAAGAAGCCCTTTGGCTCTCCACACAGCCCTTGGAATCCCTTTGCAGACAAGCGGACAGGATACGCCGTCATTTCTGCCAAAACACCTTTGACCTGTGCACCATCATCAACGGCAAAAGCGGCAGATGCAGCGAAAACTGCAAGTTCTGTGCCCAATCTGCCCACAACCACACAGACGCTGACACCTATCCCCTTCTTTCCAAAGAAGAAATTCTCGCAGACGCCAAAAAGCAGGCGGCACAAGGGGTTTTGCGGTACTCCATCGTCACCGCCGGAAAAGCCCTGTCTGATGAGGAAATTGACAGCATGTGCGACGCTATCCGGCAAATCCGGCAGGAAACCACCCTTTCTGTCTGCGTTTCCTTCGGTCTTTTGACAGAACCACAGTTCCGCAGACTGAAAGAAGCCGGTGTAAGCCGCGTCCACAACAATCTGGAAACATCAGAAAGACATTTTCCCAATATCTGCACCACCCATACTTTTGCCGACAAAGTATCCGCCATACAGGCGGCACAACAGGCAGGGCTGACCGTATGCAGCGGCGGCATCATGGGTCTGGGTGAAACCATGGCAGACCGCATAGACATGGCACTTGCCCTGCGGGATTTGGCCATCACCAGCGTTCCCGTCAACGTACTGAATCCTATTCCTGGTACACCTTTTGGGGAATATCCCACTTTGTCCGAGGAGGAAGTCCTGCGGATACTTGCCCTTTACCGTTTTCTTTTGCCTTCCGCTTCCATCCGGATGGCTGGTGGACGAGGGCTTTTGCCAGGCGGCGGAAAAAGCTGTTTCCTCTCCGGCGCAAATGCTGCCATCACAGGGGATATGCTCACCACTGCAGGCATTACGGTACAAACAGATTTACAGATGCTCACAGAACTTGGATATGAGGTGAAACTGGATGAAACAACTGATGATCATCGGCACTGATACTGACGTAGGTAAAACCTATGTCAGCGGGCTAATATTGAAAAAACTGCAGGAAAACGGCAAAAAAGCCGCTTATTTCAAAGCGGCCATGAGCGGAAATATTCGTCTGGCTGACGGCTCCCTTTTGCCCGGGGATGCGGACTTTGTGAAAACCATTTCCGGCATTTCACAGCCCCTTGAGGATATGTGCCCTTATGTATACGAAACCGCCGTTTCTCCTCATCTGGCGGCAAAAATCGAAGGAAATCCCGTAGAATGGCAAACGATACAAGAAACATACAAAACCCTTTGCAGGGCTTACGATTTTGTCACTGTGGAAGGCTCCGGCGGCATTCTCTGTCCTCTGCGCCATGATGAAACTGCCGCTTTTTCTTTGGCGGACTTTGTTAAATCCCAGCATCTTTCCTGTCTTTTGGTGGCGGATGCAGGACTGGGCACACTGAACCATGTGGGCTTGACAGCAGCCTATCTGAAAAACCAGAACATTCCCTTGCAGGGCATCATTCTGAACCGCTTCCAGAAAGGAAATCTCTTACATGAAGATAATAAGGTCATGTGTGAGGTCATGTCAGGCGTTCCCGTCATTGCCTGCATTCCACAAGGTTCCGCAGACCTGCCCATTTCCATCGAAACCCTACTATCCCTTTATACAGAAAGGAAGGAAAATCCATGCTCTGGTATCCCTACACACAAATGAAAACCATGGAGCCGCCCCTAGAGATTCTGGATGCCAAAGGCGTCTGGCTTTACACAAAAGAAGGAAAACTCATTGATTCCATTTCCACTTGGTGGAGTGTGATCCATGGATACAGCCACCCAAAGCTGAACGAAGCCATCCTGTCACAGGTACCCCACTTTTCCCATGTGATGCTGGGCGGTCTGACCCACAAGCCCGTGCAAGAGCTTTCTGACAAACTGGCGGAATGGCTTCCCGGCAGTCTGAACCATTGCTTTTTCTCCGATTCCGGCAGTGTTGCCGTGGAAGTTGCTCTGAAAATGGCATTGCAATATTACATCAATCAGGGCGATAAAGAACGCACCATGGTGCTGGCACTGGAACACGCCTACCATGGGGACACCTTCAAAACCATGGAAGTAGGCGATGACCCGGATTATCACTTTGTACTGAACGCTTACGGCAAAAGCCCCCATGTAATACACATTCCAACCACTTTAGAAGCACTGGAACAGACTTTTGCCAAATATCACCAGAAACTGAACTGCATGATTGTGGAACCTCTTTTGCAGGGAGCCGGGGGCATGCGGATGTATGATATTTCTTTTCTGGAACGCGCCAGAGAACTTTGCGACCAGTACGGTGTCCTTTTGATTTTTGATGAAGTTGCCACAGGCTTTGGCAGGACAGGACACCGCTTTGTTGCCGATGTGGTAGAGCCGGACATTCTGGTACTTGGAAAAGCATTGACAGGCGGGTATCTGGGGCACGCTGTCACCGTTGCCAATGACAGAGTTTTTGCCGCTTTTTATGACGATGACCCTGACCACGCCCTCATGCATGGGCCAACATTCATGGGAAACGCATTGGCTTGTCGTGTGGCATTGGCTTCCATTACCCTTTTTGAAGAAGAACACACCATGGAAAAAATCCGGCGCATTGAAGAAATCACCCGTCGGGAAATGGCAGGCTTCACAGACCCCCGTATCCGTGAAATCCGTATCATGGGAGGCTGTGTTTGCATCGAAGTCCATGACCCTGCTGTTTTGATAGGCTATGCCGCTTTTGCCCGTCAGCGCGGGGTTTTCAGCAGACCTTTTCTTTCTTATCTTTATGCCATGGTGCCTTACGTCATTTCCGAAGAAGAACTGGTACAGGTGCTGGACACCATGAAAGCATGGTTCCGTCAGAACTGACTCTACGCTGCGGCGGTTGACCTCTCCTGCCTTTCTGGTATCATATAGGACAGGAGGTGCATCCAATATGGATCGGGAAAAAATCGGCGCACTGCTGCGACAGCTGCGTTTGGAGAAAGGCATGACACAAAAAGAAGCAGCCCATGCGCTGCAAATCAGCGACAAGACCATTTCCAAGTGGGAACGAGGGCTGGGATGTCCGGACATTTCC
>CATZIM010000051.1 GCA_958420075.1 uncultured Clostridia bacterium
TCCACAGCTTCCAGCAGGAATCTTGCTCTGTTTTCCAGAGAACCGCCATAATTGTCTGTCCGTTGGTTAAACAGGGGAGAAGCAAAACTGCCGCACATTCTGTCCCCATGAACCTGCATCACATCAAAGCCAGCCTTTTTCGCCAGTGCCGCCGCATCCCCAAAAGCACTGGTAATGCTGCGTACCTTTTCCACTGGCATATTGGTAACATACGGCCCCACAAGGCCATTGATCATCTGCCGCAGATCATCCTGCGAGAGTTTCCCTGCCTTCACCTGAGGCGCGTACTGCCGCAATGCTCCAAAGTCTGTATCATCCTGATGGAGCTGGGCACAGATTTTACAGCCATACTTATGGGCTGTTTCTGCCAATTTCTCATAAAAAGCAAAGCCGCTTTCTGTATAAAGGTTATTGCCAAAGGGCATGGACAGAACCGGCACATCACCGATGATGATCATGCCGCAGCCGCCGGCAGCAATCTTTTCGATTCTCTCCAAATAAGCATCGTTAGGCCCCCCCAATGTGGTAGGCGCAAAAACGATGCGGTTTTTCAAAGTTACATTCCCTAATGTTACAGGGCTTCCAATGGTTTCATACATGACGTGTCTGCCTCCTTTCGGCAGCAATTTTTTTCATGGTGCCCATGAGTTCTGCTTTCTGGGACGGTGTCAAATCTTTCAGTACTTCTTCGTCCCACTGGGCAAAAAGGTCATAGCTGGCACGGAATACCTTTTCCCCTTCTTCCGTCAGGGTTACCATTCTGGCTCTGCGGTCAGCAGGATTTCTTTCCTGCACCAGAAAACCTTTTTCCTCCAGTTTTGCCAATGATCTGGCGCAATAACCCGTATCCATGTGAAGGGCTTCCGTCAGCTCTTTGGGCGAACACTGGGGATGTTTTCCCGCATACAGAATAAAAAACAACAATCCCTGTGTCAGACCCATTTCCTGCAATTTTTCGTTGCAGAATTCCGTGAAATCTTTCCGTAGAGAAGTGATGAGATATGCAAATGTATCAAACATATAAACACTCCTTTCATTTACTTGACTTTGTCAAGTAAATGTTATTTATCTGACTTTGTCAAGTATTTTGCCATAAAAAACGGAAACTCTGAAATCAGGAGTTTCCGTCTGTTCTTTATCCAAAATAATATCCAATGGCAAGGAGATCTGCATCATCTGCTTCCACTTTCTGGATTGCCTCCACATAGGAACCATTTCCAGCATTCCCACTGCCCGTTTTGCAATAGACATCTCCGGTGCTTTTTTCCACCAGAATATAAGGCAGATATTCCATGCCTTCGAACAGGTAATATCCCGCAATGACGTCTTCTGACACATACAGTGCGTCAATCTCTGCCGCCAGTTTCTCTGTGATTTTCGGGTCAATGGGTGTATCCTCATGGACATAACCCTGTTCCTGCTGGGCTTCCAGACAGGATGTAAGGACTTCTTTCGCTTTTTCCAGCGCTTCTTCCTCTGTCAGCTCCGTTTCCCGGAAATCTACACTGATAAGAGGATTATCCAAAGGCATAACGCCTTCCCGCATATATGTCACTTCCGCCCCCAGTGCCTCAGAAACATCTCTCAGGGGCAGTATTTTGCTGGTATCCAATGTGCTGTCCTTACTGCTGACTGTCAGCTTCTGATTGCCTCTGACCAGAGAAAGACCATTGTCTTCTTCCCGCAGCTCAAAGCCCATATCATTGATGAGCACCCACAGAGGAACATAAGCCGTATCTTTTGCGATGAGCACAGGCGCATCTACATATTTTCCATCACACAGAAGAAAAACATGTTTCTCCCCTTCTTTCAAATAAAAGAGGGGTTCTTCTTCCACTGTGAAGCCATAGTTCCAGTCACCGGATTCATAATCTTCATCCGTATTGTCTATGGTGCATTTATATTCCGGCGGTATCAGCTCTTCCTGCTCCGCCCCAAAAACAGGAGTCTGCCAAAGCATGATACAGGACAATAAAGCTGCAAAGCATCTTTTCTTTTTCATGGGGCATCCTCCTTTCCTTGTATTTTCGCACAATATCCTAGTATCATTTTCTCGTTTTTGGGCGAAAAAAACAAGGCGAATCCCATGAAATATATTGACATTTCTTTTAACTTTTTATTACAAAAGTTCATAAATAGAAAAAAACTGTGCAAAAAAAGCAAATCCCCCTTAAGAAAACATATCAAATAAAAGCTTATAAAAAATAAGCAAGCTGGAATCCTCTCTATCATAAGGATTTCAGCTTGCTTTGTTTTCTTACGAAGATGCCCCTAACACAGGCTCATCTTTCTTTACATTTTTTTCAAAATCAGATCTGGAATACATCTGTTTTATCTGTCTTTTCCCAAGGCAGATCCAGGTCTGTTCTGCCGAAGTGACCATAAGCTGCAACCTGTTTGTAGATAGGTCTGAGCAGGTCGAAGTTTTTGATGATGGCAGCGGGACGCAGGTCGAAGTTGCGCTGT
Source organism: uncultured Clostridia bacterium (assembly GCA_958420075.1). GTDB lineage: Bacteria > Bacillota > Clostridia > Lachnospirales > Anaerotignaceae > Anaerotignum. The sequence continues at coordinate 2,467 of CATZIM010000051.1, forward strand.
ACCAGTTCTGTGATTTTATCATCGGAGATTTTGCCTGTACCGAATGTATTTACCAGAATGGAAACAGGTTTTGCAACGCCGATAGCGTAAGCCAGCTGTACTTCACATTTGCTTGCAATGCCGCTTGCAACGATGTTCTTTGCAACGTATCTTGCTGCGTAGCATGCGGAACGGTCTACCTTTGTGGGGTCTTTGCCGCTGAATGCGCCGCCGCCGTGTGCAGCGTAACCGCCGTAGGTGTCAACGATGATCTTTCTGCCTGTCAGGCCGCTGTCGCCCTGAGGGCCGCCGATAACGAATCTGCCTGTGGGGTTGATGTAGTATTTTGTGTTTTCATCCAGCAGGTCTGCATCGATAACTTTCTTTACAACGTGTTCGATGATGTCCGCACGGATCTGTTCCTGTGTTGCTTCGGGGTCATGCTGTGTGGAAACAACAACAGTGTCAACACGAACGGGTTTGTCGTCTACATATTCTACGGTTACCTGTGCTTTACCGTCAGGACGCAGGTAAGACAGTGTGCCGTTTTTACGTACTTCTGCCAGTCTCTTTGTCAGTCTGTGGCTCAGAGAAATGGGCAGGGGCATCAGTTCTTCTGTTTCGTCACAAGCAAAACCGAACATCATACCCTGGTCGCCAGCGCCTGTATCAAATTCGCTGTCGTCTTCGCCTGTTTTGTTTTCCAGGGCTTTGTCTACACCCAGAGCGATGTCAGGGGACTGACCATGGATGGATGTGATAACGGAACATGTTTCGCAGTCGAAACCGTATTTTGCACGGTCGTAACCGATCTGACGCAGGGTATCACGAACGATGCCTTCTACATCAACATAAGCGCTTGTGGTGATTTCGCCCATTACGAAAATGATACCTGTTGTGGTGCATGTTTCGCAGGCAACTCTTGCTTTCGGGTCTTTTGCCAGGATTGTGTCCAGAATGGCGTCGGCGATCTGGTCACAGATCTTGTCGGGATGTCCTTCTGTTACGGACTCAGATGTGAATAATCTTCTGCTCATAATTTCCTCCAGTTTGTTTTTTTGTATTATCAAGTTTCAGTCGTTCTTTGGGACGCTGTAAAAGGCATAAAAAAAAAGCCGCAGGGCTTTCTCATTCTTACTCATCTTCCGCAAAATATGCGGGGGAATTGGCACCGATGCGTTTCCGCCGGTTGCCGGGTGTCACAGGGCCCTGTCCCTCAACCACTCTTGATAAGTTTCCTTATTGACTTCTGTGGTATTGTAGCAGGTTCTGCCCTGTCTGTCAATGTTTTTGGCGCAAAAATCCCAGTAAAATCGTACACTTTTCCGATATTGTATAACTTTTCCCGAAATTCCGCGCCCTTTCCATGCAAAACGCCCATAGGTTCACCCCAGATATGGCTCCATGGCTTCCCGCCAGGCTTCCTCCAAGCGAGGCAAAGACCATGCCGCATTGGCAGGACTGGTGGAAGGCAGTTTTACGGCAGAGATGCCTGTCTTTGGAAAAAGATATTTCCGGTAGAGTTTTTCTGCTGTTGCGCCGTTGGCAAAAATGGGGATATTCCCTGTTTTCTCCAGAATTGGTGTCAAATCCACAGGCACCACATCTTTGATGGAGCTGTCACTGCTGCCAACGATGGTGCATCTTTCCACCACATCATAAAGAGCAATGCCGTGACGGAGGAGCATTTCTGTTTTTTCTTCCTTTGTCACAGGGGTTTCCTCGCCGCAAAGGTTGGCAATAAGTTTCCAGAAACGATTCTGGGGATGTCCATAATAAAAGTCGTTTTCTCTGGATTTCACAGAAGGCACTGTGCCCAGAATGAGCAGACGGCTGTTTTTGTCGAAAATAGGCGGAAAGGTATGCTGTACGGTAATGGGTTCCATGGAAAAATCCTCCTTTGCTTACTTTTGCTTTATGATACGGCTTTTCCTATGAAAAGGCAAGCAAAAAGAATGTTGCCAAAATCCCCATAAAAACAGGGCAGTCAGAACCCTTTGATTCCAACTGCCCTTCTTTTCTATGAAGCAGACTTAAATTATTTTCCTTTCACAGGAAGTTCGTTGAACCACAGCCCGCCTTCTACCACAGTGGTATCGGTATAGCCGAAATATTTCAATCTCTGCTGAAGCATATAGGCACGTTTGCTCTTTGTGCAGATGATCATCAGTTTTTCATCTTTATCTACATCTTCCAAAGGCCCATGTACCTTTGCCACATCCACAAATTTTGCATTGGGAATGGATGGGGCCTGTGCCGCATCCAGCACGCGGTATCCTTCTCCTCTGTTTTCCATATATTCCGCAGGAGTCATGGATTCCAGATCCCCATTCATTTTGTTCAGCAGGATATTCACTGCCGCTACAAAAGGATGAATGGCTGTGGAGAACGGAGGCGCATAAGCCAAGTCCAGATTTTCCAGCTGATCCAGTGTTGCACCCAATGAAATGGCTGTCACACCGATATCCACCATTTTATCTACAGCGCCGGGACCCATAACCTGAATGCCCAGCAGTTTCTTTGTATTCTTGTCCACAATGAGTTTTGTGATGAAGTTATCCGCACCGGGATAGTAATGGGCTTTATCGTCATTGACTGCCACAACGGTTTCCACATCATAACCTGCCGCTCTGGCTGCTGCTTCGTTGAGCCCTGTTCTGGCTGCATTGAGTCCGGGCAGTTTCACAACAGCTGTACCCAGCACACCGGCAAATTCTTTTTCTCTGCCAGCCAGCACTTCTGCCAGCACACGTCCTTCCATGTTTGCCGCGGAACCCATAGGCGCCCATGCCCTTTCACCTGTCAAACGATTGGTTACCACTGCACAGTCCCCAGCAGCGTAAACATCCGGCAGATTTGTCCGCAGAGATTTATCTACCAGAATGGCGCCGTTTTTGGCAAATTCCAGACCAGTTTCTTTCAAAAATGCCGTATTGGGACGGATGCCCAGAGAAAGCACCACCACATCCGCAGGGATCAGCCCCTTGTCTGTCTGTACGCCTTCTGCTTTCTCACTGCCTGTGATGCCTTCCATTTTTGTGGAAGTGGAAACATGGATACCAACCTTTTCCAGATGTCTTGTGCCATAAGCGGCAAATTCCGGGTCAAAACCGGGCATCACCTGAGGTGCCATATCCATAACAGTCACATCCAAGCCCTGTTCCAGCAGGTTTTCTGCCACTTCCAGACCGATGAAGCCGCCGCCTGCAACCACAGCAGTTTTTGCGCCGCTGGCTTTCACATAATTTTTCAGACCATCCGCATCATCAGGGGTGCGCATGGTGAATACGCCTTTCAGATTGACCCCCTGCAAAGGCGGAACAATGGAGGAAGCCCCTGTGGAAATGACACATGCGTCATAAGGATAAACTTCTTCTTCGCCTGTTGCCAGATTTTTCGCTGTTACGGTCTTTCCTGCCGCATCCAGTTTCACCGCTTCTCTGCCTGTCAAAACCTTTGCCCCTGTGAGAGCTGCGAATTTTTCCGGTGTATTGACAATGATCTTTTCCCGATCTGTGATGACATCCCCTACATAATAAGGAAGACCGCAGCCAGCGTAAGAAATATCCGCATCTTTGGTAAGGATCAGCACTTCCGTATCAAAGCGCAGACGTTTCAGTTTCGCCGCTACCTTTGTACCTGCTGCCACACCGCCTATAATCAAAACACGCATCATAATCCATTCCTCCAATCCCATTTGTCTGTCGTTTTCTTGTATTGAGTATAGTTCTTTTTCCACCTTCCCTTCCGTAACTAAGTCACAGGAAACAGCCGCAAATCTCCGCCCATATGGCACGAAATATGCATAAAATGATTTTTTCCGTGCTGAAAATCATATTTTTTCTTTGGCAAAAGCCCTGGATTTACGGGCTTTTTTCCCATTGTTCACGTTATTTTTTCGATTTTTCAAATTTTTTTCAAAAACTTTGGAACTTTTCAAAAAAAGCTCCCGTCTGAATAAGCGTAACAAACAATCAACAAAAAAACAACGCAAAAAACGAAACATAAATTTTTTTGATTAACAGGAGGAATTCACTATGAAAAAGAATCTGAACAAAGTATTGGCACTGACACTGGCATTCACCGTTGTAGGCAGCACAGCTGCATACGCAGAAGTGATGAAAGGCGAAACAACAGCAACACCCGTTCCCATCAGCGCAGAAGCTGACGATCAGGCAGAAGCATCCGCTTATATCAGCAACACAGGCAAAATCACAGAAGTAGCTGACACAGAAGACGGCAACAAAGTATTCACCATGGACAACGAAAACGGCGGTCTGCGTTTTGTGGTAGCACACACAACAACCATCGTTGACAGAGAAACAGGCAGCGTCATCACAGCTGACAAACTGACAGAAGGTATGGAAGTTGCAGTCATCTACGGCGCAAACGCTCCCATGGGCATGAGCATGCCTCCTTACATGGGTCAGGTAACAGCAGTTGTTGCAAACGCTGACAAAGGTTCCATCTCCGTTGGTCACTTCAACGACGATCTGCTCAACGAAAAAGACCTGCTGCAGCTGAACATCTCCGAAGATACTACCATCCTGACAACTCTGGGTACAAAGAGCATCCTGAGCGCTGACGATGTAAAAGGCAAAGACGCTGTTGTATTCTACGACATCACTACAAGAAGCATCCCCGCACAGACAAATCCTTCTCTGGTACTGCTGCTGGAAGAAAGAGAAGCTGCAACAGAAGAAACTGAAGAAGTTACAGCTGATACAAAATCCGTAGAAGCACCTGAAATGGTAGCACTGCGTGACGCTGCAGAAGCAAAAGGCTACAGCGTAAAATGGCAGGGCAAAACTGCTCCCGTTGTACTGGAAAAAGACGGTATGACAGCGCAGATCACACTGGGCAGCACAACATATGTTGTAGAAGGTGACATGGCAATGACATCTTCCGCTGCTGCTGAACTGACAGACGGCGTACTGTATGTATCCGCTGACGTTGTAGAAAACCTGAAATAATGACCCCTCCTCCCATTGGGAGATATGAGAAGCCGTACTTCCTTTCGCGGCTTCTTCATAAGAAAACAAAGAAAGCTGAATTCCTTGTGATACTGAGGATTTCAGCTTTCTTATTTTTACCGGGATTTTATTTGGAATGTTTTCTTAAGGGAAATTTCCTTAGGGAGATACGCTCTTTGCATCATGGAAATTTATTTCGAAAAATAATGAAAAACTTTAATAAAATCGCAAAACTATCCACACAAAAATATGATATGATAATACTATCTTAAAAAAACATCAATACCGATCGGGGAGGTTATTTATATGGTTTTTTATTTTTCCGGCACCGGAAATTCTTATCATGTAGCAAAAAAATTGGCAGAAGGCCTTGGCGAAAAAATGATAGATATGGCGAGAGCCACACGGGAGGATGCTTACGAATATACCCTGAAAAAAGGGGAAAAACTGGGCTTTGTATTCCCTGTTCACGCTTGGGCGCCACCCCAGATGGTGGAACAGTTTGTCCAGCGTCTGGAACTGTATTATGAAGAAGATGTTTACACCTATGCTGTCTGCACCTGCGGCCAGTCTGCTGGTGAAACCATGTCCATTCTGGAGGCTTCTCTGGAGGCGAATGATCTTTCTTTGGACAGCGGCTATTCCGTTATCATGCCCGATAACTATGCCGTATTGTTCAAAGCGCCTTCGCCGGAAACCCAAAGGCATCTGCTCCGTCAGGCAGACGAGATCGTACAGCTCATCCTGCGGGCAGTGAAACTGGAACGGAAAGACTTCTTCCGTGTGAAAAAAGGCAAAGGCGGCACATTCCTCAGCAATGTGGTGAACCCTCTGTTCCGCCGTTTTGCCACCAAAACAAAACCCTTCTATCCTACTGTGGACTGTATCGGCTGCGGCATCTGCGCTTATGTCTGCCCTTCCGGCTGTATCAAAATGACAGCAGGCGTTCCCGTTTGGGAGGAAGACCATTGCTACATGTGCATGTCCTGTTTGCAGCACTGTCCCAGACAGGCCATCCAGTATGGCAGACGTACCGCAAACAAAGGACGTTATCTGCACCCCGATTACCGCAAAAAGGAGTGATCGTATGAAAAAACATAGATTTCTGGCAGCTTTCACTGCCTGCACCCTGCTGGCGCTGACCGCTTTTGGCTCCTTTACGGAAGCCGCCGCTGCGGACAGCCGCACAGCAGCTCTGACCACACAGGCAGAAAGCTACTTCAATTTCCATAAGGATACCCAGCACTGGGGCGAGACAAAGACATATGTCAGTGCAAAAGATCCTTTTTCCTACGCTGTGCAGTATCCTGTAACCAATCAGGCAGCTTTGGATGAACAGATCATCAAGACTCTGAAAACAAAGGCTGATGCTTTTGAAACCGCCTACACCAAAGCGGCAGAAGAAAAAGCGGAGGAAAAAACACCCAGCAAATACACAGGCACCCTCATCATTGGCTATGATTCCTACATCACCAAAGACAATATCGCCAGTGTATCATTTCTGGAAACACGGAAAATCGACGGCGCTTATACAGAACCAGCATCCTGGAGCACATATCTGTTTGATGCCGCAACAGGCAAAGCCCTGACGGCAGCAGATGTTTTCCGGGATTCCTACCGTGAGAAAGCATCCGCTTACGCCCTGGATTATTTCCAGAAACATGAAACCTACGGCAAGCAGCTTTTCGGCAATTACAAAACCATTCTGGCACCGGAAAGCGATGTGTTCAGTACATTTGCTTTGACAGACGACAGCGTAATTTTTTATATTGACAAATATGAGATCCTGCCTGGCAAGTGTGGTGCCATCCGGTTGGAAATTCCCAGAGAGGTATTCAAAGGTTCCTTCCTGACAGACCCCGAGGAAGTTCCTCCCGTTGTGGAAGAACCTGCCCAGCCTGAGGAACCCACCGAAGAAACCGGACGGATCATTGACCCCAACAAACCCATGGTGGCACTGACTTATGACGATGGTCCTTCTCCCACAGCCACCAATGCCATTCTGGATGTGCTGGAAAAATACAACGCAGTGGCTACCTTCTACGATGTGGGCTATCGTGTGGCACAGTATCCCGATGTGGTGAAACGGGAAGCGGCTCTGGGCTGTGAAGTCGGCA
>CATZIM010000052.1 GCA_958420075.1 uncultured Clostridia bacterium
AGAAAATGTCATCCTATCTGCTGCAAAAAAGATGAAAAACACGAAGGAGATGTAACCTTATGAGCGAAAATTGTTCCCATAACTGCGGCAGCTGCTCCTCTAACTGCGGCAACCGCAAACCTGCGGATTTTTTGGTAGCACCAAATCCCCACAGCAGCATTAAGAAAGTTATCGGCGTTGTCAGCGGCAAAGGCGGCGTTGGTAAATCCATGGTTACCAGCACACTGGCAGTACTGACACAGAGAAAAGGCAAACAGACAGCCATTCTGGATGCAGATATTACAGGCCCTTCCATTCCAAAGGCTTTTGGCATGAAAGAAAAAGCTTACGGCACTGAACTGGGTATGATGCCCTGCAAAACAAAAACAGGCATTGACGTGATGTCCGTAAACCTGCTGCTGGATAACGAAACAGACCCCGTTGTATGGAGAGGTCCCGTTATTGCGGAAACCGTAAAACAGTTCTGGCGTGATGTTGTATGGGAAAATGAAGAATATATGTTCATCGATATGCCCCCCGGAACAGGTGATGTTCCCCTGACTGTATTCCAGTCCATCGCCATCGACGGCATCATCATCGTAACTTCCCCTCAGGAACTGGTTGGCATGATCGTTGACAAAGCAGTAAAAATGGCAGAAATGATGAACGTACCGATTCTGGGTATCGTAGAAAATATGTCTTATTTCGTCTGTCCTGACTGTGGCAAGAGACATCAGATCTTCGGTGAAAGCCATATCGAAGAAATCGCGGCAAAACACAACATTCCTGTTGTATGTAAACTGCCCATTAATCCTGAAATCGCTGCAAGATGTGACAATGGGGAAGCAGAAAGCTATGAAGGTGAATGGCTGAATCCCATGATTGACTTTTTGGAAAAAATGTAAGGAGGAAATGTCATGAAAACAAGAGTAGCAGTTACTTATGAAAACGGCCAGGTATTCCAGCATTTTGGTCATACAGAACAGTTCCAGATCTTTACCGTAGAAGACGGCAAAATCCTGTCTGAAGAAATCGTATCCACAAACGGCAGCGGTCATAGCCTGCTGGCTGACTTCCTGGTAGTACAGGGTGCAACAGTTCTGATCTGCGGCGGCATCGGCGGCGGCGCAAAAATGGCACTGGCACAGAAAAACATTGCAGTATTCGGCGGCGTAACAGGCGAAACCAGAAAAGTGGTTGAAGATTATCTGGCAGGCACATTGGTATTCAATGCTAACGCAGAATGTGCAGACCATCATCATGACCATGAAAACTGTGGTGAACATGACCACCATTGCGGCGGCCACTGCGGTCACTAATTATCATATTTTTTGAAATCTATAAGAAGTCGAAACTCCTTATTTCAGATATGGAGTTTCGGCTTTTTCTTTGTTTGATTTTTGAAAATAATAGTTCTCTTACCTATTTATAAATGTTTTCATAAGAAAAATAAATTTTTTGTAAAAAGACATGGAATTTCATTTTTTTGTGGTATCATAATACCATTATAAAAAAGGTGGGACAGGTGGCGGAGAAATGAAAGGGACATTATATACAGGCGGAACCATCTATACCATGGAGCCGGGTGTGTCCGTGGCGGAAGCGGTACTGGTGGAAAATGGACGAATTCAGGCAGTGGGCAAAAGAGCGGAGCTGGAAAAAGACGCGGAGAAAGTTGTGGATTTGGAAGGAAAGACCATGCTGCCGGCATTTATTGACAGCCATAGCCATTTGATGGGTGTAGCAAACGGTATGCTTCAGGTAGATTTGGCAGAGGCTTCCTCTTTTGTGGAAGTGAAAGAACGGATAGAAAATTTCATCCGAGAAAATCAGGTGCCGGCAGGGAAATGGGTGCTTGCGAAAGGCATCAATCACGGAAATCTGAAAGAGAAGCATTTGCCGGAAAAAGCATTTCTGGATGGAATCACAGAGGAACATCCACTGCTCATTCAGCATACTTCTGGTCATTCCGGTGTACTCAATTCCATGGGACTGGCAGAATTGGGCATCACGGATAAAACCTCTGACCCAGATGGTGGCCGCATTGATTTTGCGGCAGGTTTGCTGGAAGAAAACGCCCTCATTCAGAATATGGACAAGTTTCCTCTGCCCACAGGAGCGGAATTGATATCTTCTTTTGAAAAAGCACAGCATTTATATGCCTCAAAAGGTATTACTACTGTTCAGGAAGGGATGTTTGTGGAGCAGATCAAAGGCATCTATGCCATGCTGTATGAACAGAACCGTCTGTGGCTGGATGTAGTAGCTTACATGGATTTGAAAAATAGTCCGGAACTCATTGACGCTTTTCCTTCCTGCAAAGGGACTTACGATCATCATTTGAAAGTGGGAGGATATAAAGCCCTGCTGGATGGTTCTCCCCAGAGCAAGACGGCATGGGTGACAAAGCCTTATACCGATGGCACGAAGGGCTATCCCATGTACTCCGACGAAGAGTTGGAACCCCTGATGGAACGGGCTGTGCGGGAACAGCAGCAGCTTTTGATGCATGCCAATGGGGATGCAGCCGCCGACCAGTATCTGCGGGTATATGAGAAAGTGACGAAGAAATGGGGGACTGGTATCCGTCCTGTTTTGATTCATGGCCAGATCATGCGTTACGATCAGGTGGAAGAAATGGCAAGATTGGGCATTACACCATCCTTTTTCCTTGCGCATGTGTACCACTGGGGAGATGTGCATATGGAAAATCTGGGCGTAGAGCGGGCAAGACGTATCAGTCCCGTGAGAGATGCTAAGGAAAACCAGATTTCTTTCACACTTCACCAAGATTCACCGGTGATTCTGCCAGACATGATGGAAACAGTATGGTGTGCTGTGAACCGGAAAACGAAGAACGGCGTTGTGTTGGGCGGAGAACAGAAGCTGTCTGTTTATGAAGCTTTGCAGGCCATTACCATTAATGCGGCAAAGCAGTACGGCGAAGAACAGGAAAAAGGCACCATCGCTCCCGGCAAACGAGCAGACTTTGTGGTGCTGGACAAAGATCCTATGACGGCAGAACCCAATGATATACGAAACATACAGGTCATGATGACGGTCAAAGACGGTCAGACCATTTATCAGGCATAAGGAGGAGAAAGTTTGGGAAGAAAAAAGAAGATTGCGGCATTATGCGGCGGTATCGCAGTGGCGGCAGTGTTGGGCTATGCTGCTTATGTACTGCTGACATATCACCGGATTCCTGACGGGAAAGAAACGGGAATCGAGAAAAAAGCAGAAAATCATGTACTGAAAGAAGAACAATCTTACACGATTTCCAGCTACAACATTGGTTTTGGGGCATATACGCCCGAATTTACGTTTTTTATGGACGGCGGAAAACAATCTGTCGCGGAAAGTCCAGAAAGCGTGGTAGCCTGTGTGAAGGGGGCAGGGGAGGAAATAGCAGAAATTTCACCGGATTTTGCTCTGCTTCAGGAAGTGGATTTGAATTCCACCAGAAGCCATCATATCAATGAATATGGTATGTTGAAAGAAATTTTTCCGGCACAGGACACTACATTTGCTGTCAATTATGATTCTGCTTATTTGATGGTGCCGCCTTGGGAGCCACATGGGAAATCTCTGTCAGGCATGGCTGTTTTTTCATCCTATCCCATAGAAAGTGCCATCAGAAGAAGCCTGCCCATTCAGGAAGGTTTCAAAAAACTGCTGGATCTGGATCGCTGCTATCAAGTGGTGAAGATTCCCGTGGAAAATGGGAAATATCTCTGCCTGTATCATGTACATCTTTCTGCTTATGGACATGATGATTCTGTGCGGGCAGGTCAGATTGGCATGCTGGCAGCGGACATGGCGGCAGAACGGGAAAAGGGCAATTATGTTGTCTGCGGCGGCGACTTTAATCATGAAATGCGCGAGAAGTCCCAAGAAGGGGAAGCATACAGTTGGGCGCACATTTTCCCCAGAGAAATGCTGCCGGAAGGTTTCACCGTTGCCATGGATACATTGACGGATGAACAGAAGGCGGATATGCCCCAGAGTACCCGTTATACCGATATTCCCTATGATCCTGAAACCTCTTTCCAGGCAACTGTGGACGGATTTTTGATTTCCGATAATGTGGTTTGCGAAAATCTGGAAGTCATTGATACAGGATATGAATTTTCTGATCATAATCCTTTGGTGATGACTTTCCGGCTGAAAGAAATTTTAAAATAAAGCATGGTTTTTGAAAAAGTGTGGAATTTTTTCCACACTTTTTTCGTATGGTAAAAAAGAATAGAGGGATTTTTAGATAAAATGAATGAAATTAATTACATTTAAAAGAATATAATTCAGTAGAATGCAAATAAAAATGCACATTGTATACTTCTGTGAAAAATTAACCGATTGCCATCCGCATGTGGTGGAAAGTTGTGCTTCATTGACGGAATCACTTGATTTCATGGGGTTAGAGGCTGAAAAATTCCACAGAAAATGGAGAAAAAATGCTATATTTTTTACATATTTTGGCATTAATGGTATAAAGAAACTGTTAAAATATGGGAGTCCCTATTGCAGAACTTACAATTTCTGGATAAAATAGCAGTGAGTTCTAATCAATTTATATGAAGGAGATACCTGGCAGGAACCGCGGCTTGCAGGGTGTCTCTGCGAACCAAAGGACTTATTTTTCAAACTAGGGAGGGAATTAATATGATGGACGTTATTTCTAGTATCCAAGGGGTTGTATGGGGACCCGTCATGCTGATACTGCTGTTTGGTACCCATGTATTCCTGACACTGCGTACAAGAGTGATCCAGAGATATATGTTCAAAGGGATCAAACTTTCTGTAACACCCGATAAAGAAGCAAGCGGTGACGTATCCGGTTTCGGTGCTTTGGCAACAGCTCTGGCAGCAACCATCGGTACCGGTAACATCGTCGGCGTAGCAACAGCGATCGCATCCGGTGGTCCTGGTGCGGTATTCTGGGTATGGCTGACAGGCTGCTTCGGTATCGCTTCTAAATACGGTGAAGCCGTTCTGGCAATCAAATACAGAGTAAGAGCAAAAGACGGCTCCATGATCGGTGGCCCTATGTACGCTCTGGAAAGAGGTCTGAAACAGAAATGGCTGGGTATCCTGTTTGCACTGTTCGCTGGTTTTGCTTGCTTCGGTATCGGTAACGGTACACAGGGCAACTCCATCACAGGTATGGTAAACGATACATTTGGCGTTTCTCCTTATATCACAGGCGCGATCCTGACAATCCTGACAGGCATTGTTATCATCGGCGGCGTTAAATCCATCGCAAAAGTATGTGAAAAACTGGTTCCTTTCATGGCTGGTTTCTACATCATTGGTTGTATCATCATCCTGATCCTGAACCACGCATATGTTCTGGACGCACTGAAACTGATCGTTTCCAGCGCATTCACACCTAAGGCAGCAGGCGGCGGTTTCATCGGTTCCACAGCTATGATGGCAATTCGTTTCGGTATCGCACGTGGTCTGTTCACAAACGAAGCTGGTTTGGGTTCTGCTCCTATCGTTGACGCGGCAGCATCCACAAGAAACCCCGTTCGTCAGGGTCTGATCGCTATGACTGGCGTATTCTGGGATACAGTTATCGTATGTGCTCTGACAGGTCTGGTTCTGGTTTCCTCTATCCTGAGAAACCCCGACGGTATGAGCGGTCTGTCCGGCGGCGCTCTGTCCTCCGCAGCATTCGCAAACATCCCTGTTGTTGGCCCTATCGTTCTGACAGTTGGTCTGATCTGCTTCGCATGGTCCACAATCCTGGGCTGGAGCTACTATGGTGAAAGATGTTGGGTATACCTGTGCGGTCAGAAAGCAATCATGCCTTTCCGTATCATCTATACACTGGTAGTATTCGTTGGTTCCGTAATGACTCTGGACGCTGTTTGGGGTATCGCAGATATTCTGAATGCATCCATGGCATTCCCCAACTTGGTTGCTCTGCTTGGTCTGAGTGGTGTTATCGCATCTGAAACAAAGAAATATCTGTTCGACGACAATATGGATGGTTGGTCTGATGACGAAATCCCTGTTGTTGATAAATAAGATCGGCATCTATCAGGAACATTCAAAAGCAATTATAAACTGAACAAAAGTGAAGCGGCTGTACGATAAAAATGCGTACAGCCGCTTTTTTTATGAATAAAATGGTAAAAAATTCCATTTTCTTGAAAAAATATACATTTGTGCAAAGTGAGAATTTACATATTTTTCCAGTGTCCGCCTTAGGAAGTACAAATGTGCGTGATAATTGCCTAAATTGAGCTTTTTCTTGTTCGATTTTGATAATTTATACTGGGTTTTGCAAGGCTGATTTTGTTAGAAGTATATTAAAAGCTTTTCACAAATAAAATTTGCCTGTTCGGAATATATTCATAAAAAAGCTATAAAAAAATGCGAATGATTTGATAAGAATTGTATACTTTTGTATCGAAAGAAGGTTTTTGAGAAATTTCTTTCGTAAAAAACTTCTTGTAATTTCTGAAAAATAAGATAAAATAATAACCAGGTAAGGGAATCGACGGCGAGTACATATCAGAATAGACAAAAACCTGTAATGTTTTCGTGGGACATTGTGAGGTTTGCTATTTTGAAAATGGAAGGTCGGTTTCTGCCAACGAAATTATTTTATATTTCATAAAATGGGAGGGAATTAATATGATGGATGTTATTTCTAGTATCCAAGGGGTAGTATGGGGTCCGATTATGCTCGTATTGCTGTTTGGTACACACGTATTCCTGACACTGCGTACAAAAGTGATTCAGAGATATGTATTCAAAGGCATCAAGCTTTCCGTAACACCCGACAAAGAAGCAGAAGGTGACGTATCCGGTTTCGGCGCGCTGGCAACTGCACTGGCAGCGACCATCGGTACCGGTAACATCGTCGGCGTAGCAACAGCTATCGCATCTGGTGGTCCTGGTGCGGTATTCTGGGTATGGCTGACAGGCTGCTTCGGTATTGCTTCCAAATATGGTGAAGCTGTTTTGGCGATCAAGTACAGAGTTAAAGGTAAAGACGGCGGTATGATCGGTGGCCCTATGTATGCTCTGGAAAGAGGTCTGAAACAGAAATGGCTGGGCGTTCTGTTCGCGCTGTTTGCTGGTTTTGCCTGCTTCGGTATCGGTAACGGTACACAGGGTAACTCCATTACAAACATGGTAGAAAATACATTTGGTATTTCTCCTTACATCTCCGGCGCTGTCATCACAATTCTGACAGGTCTGGTTATTCTGGGCGGCGTTAAGTCCATCGCAAAAGTATGTGAAAAACTGGTTCCTTTCATGGCTGGTTTCTACATCATTGGTTGTATCATCATCCTGATCCTGAACCACGCATATGTTCTGGACGCACTGAAACTGATCGTTTCCAGCGCATTCACACCTCAGGCAGCAGGCGGCGGTTTTGTTGGTTCCACAGTTATGATGGCAATCCGTTTCGGTATTGCACGTGGTCTGTTCACTAACGAATCCGGTCTGGGCTCCGCTCCAATCGTTGACGCGGCAGCCGTTACCAGAAACCCCGTTCGTCAGGGCCTCATCGCCATGACTGGTGTATTCTGGGATACAGTTATCGTATGTGCTCTGACAGGTCTGGTTCTGGTATCCTCTATCATGAAAGACCCCGCTGGTATGACTGGTCTGACTGGTGGCGATCTGTCTTCCGCAGCATTTGGCAACATCCCCGTTATCGGGCCTATCGTATTGACAATCGGTCTGATTACTTTCGCATGGTCCACAATCCTTGGTTGGAGCTATTATGGTGAAAGATGTTGGGTATACCTGTGTGGTCAGAAAGCAATCATGCCTTTCCGTATCGCATGGACAATCGTTGTATTCATCGGCTCCGTTGTCAGCCTGGATCTGATCTGGGGTATTGCGGACATCCTGAATGCATTGATGGCATTCCCTAACTTGGTTGCTCTGCTTGGTCTGAGTGGTGTAATCGCAGCAGAAACCAAGAAATATCTGTTCAACAACAATATGGAAGCATGGTCTGATGACGAAATTCCCGTTGTTGACAAATAATAAAAATTCATATTACCACGAAATAAAAGGCGGCTTACTAAGCCGCCTTTTTTATGTTTCTTTTGATATTCCCGGTGGAGTAGGGAGTGATTATTTTTTAGAAAAAGAAAAAGAGCTGTTCATTTGAACAGCTCCTAACGTGAGTGACATGATTCGAACACGCGACCTTCTGATACGTAGTCAGACGCTCTATCCAGCTGAGCTACACTCACATACGTGATTCACGCAAGAAATATAATACAAGAAAGTACATGTTTTGTCAATAGCTTTTTTTGGATTTTTTATGTATTTTTGAGGGGACAATCTGGAGCCCCTCAAAAATACATTTTTTTGCACATTAGGAACGGTGTCTGGGCAGGAATGACAGCCTTTCTGCAATATGAGAAGAATAAGAACGGCTGCGGTGCGCCAGCTTTTTGGGTATTTTAGAAATACGATGTGCAACTCTTGTGCCTTTGATGACAGGCAAAGAAGGCAGAGGAATGCTTTCTGCATTCTGGAATGCTCTTACGACTTTCTGGTACAGTCCTTCCACATGATTGCCAAAGGTTTCCACGGAAAGGCTTTCCATGGTGTTCTGGGATGTTGTGGAAAGGTGTTCACGCAAAGGCTCATCTGTCAGCACGCGATAAAGCAGATCGGGCAGTTCTGCCGGATCATCAAAAAACATGCCTGTTTCTCCATGGGTCATGAAATTGACGATGCAGTCATCTCGTCTGGCAACGACGGGAATGCCACCAGCCATGGCTTCCGCAAAGGTAAGTCCCTGGGTTTCTGACAGAGAAGCACTGCAAAAAACATTGCCCAGCTGATAATATTTTCCGATTTCTGACCAGGGTTTCCCGCCTGTGAAAAGCAGATGGTCACCAATACCCAGAGATTCGGCGTATTTCTTCAGATTTTCTATTTCCATGCCTTCCCCAACGATGACCATCATGGTATCCGGCAGTTTTTCCAGTAATTTCGGCAGGGCACCAATGATGACATCGATGCTTTTTTCCTTGGCAATACGTCCAATGGAAATGAGCACAGGTGTATCTGCCTTCAATCCCAGGCTATGACGCAGTTCCAGTATTTCCGCTGGGTCATAATTGGACTTGCGGAAATGTGAAGTGTCAATACCTGTGGGAATGATGGAAATAGGTTTGTTGACACCGTAGCTGCGCAGAAGCCGCTCGGTTTTTTTGGTAGGCGCAATGACTGCCATGGCAGTATTGCAGAAAATACGGCTGAATTCTCTTGCACCTTCAGCGGAAATCAGATGACCGCCGGCGATGTAATGGACGTAATCTTCATACATGGTGTGATAAGTATGTACCATAGGGATGCCGCATGTTTTGGAAATGAGTTTTCCTAAAAATCCCAGAGAAAATTCCGTCTGTGTATGAATGATATCCAGTTTCAACTGGTGAATCTTACGCAGAATATGGGGCGGGCAGACAAAACAAGCCCGATAATTTTTGACAAAGATAAAGGGCATACTGGGCAACC
>CATZIM010000053.1 GCA_958420075.1 uncultured Clostridia bacterium
AAAGGCTCCGGCATTTCTTCTTCCGCAGCGTATGAAGTGCTGGTGGGTACTGTCATCAACGCATTGTATTGTGAAAATAAACTGACACCTGTAGAAATTGCGCAGATTGGTCAGTATGCGGAAAATGTGTACTTTGGCAAAATGAGTGGTCTCATGGACCAGACAGCGTCTTCCGTAGGCGGCGTTGTTGCCATTGATTTTCGGGATAATGCAAATCCCATCGTAAGAAAACTGGACTTTGATTTCACAAAAGCAGGCTATGCTCTGTGTATCATTGATAGCGGCGCAGACCATGCGGATCTGTCCGATGAATATTCCGCTATTCCTATGGAAATGCGTCAGGTAGCAGCTCACTTCGGCAAAGAAGTGCTGCGGGAAGTGGCTCTGGCGGACTTTTTGACAGATATGGCCGCTGTTCGGGAAAAAGCAGGTGACCGCGCAACTCTGCGTGCATACCATTTCCTGAGAGATAACCAGAGAGCCATTGACGAAGCTGCAGCGCTGGAAGCAGGAGATTTTGATAAGTTCTTATCTCTGGTGAAAGAATCTGGCTATTCTTCTTTCATGTATCTGCAGAATGTGTATGTTTCCGGCAGCGTGGAACATCAGGAAGTGGCTTATGCTTTGGCAGCTTGTGAAGCGGCATTGGCGGGCAAAGGCGCTTACCGTGTTCATGGCGGTGGTTTTGCTGGCACCATTCAGGCTTTTGTGCCTCAGGAAATGCTGGCTGGTTTTGTGGAACAGATGGAAAAAGCTGTGGGCAAGGGCAGATGCCATGTACTGTCCATTCGTCCCGCAGGCGGTACAGAATTGATGAAGGTTTGAGAAAAATAGGAGGGATGCTCTATGGCAATTTTGGTATTGGGTGGCGCAGGCTATATCGGTTCTCATACGGTATATGCTCTGTGTGAAGCAGGCAGAGAAGTAGTCGTTGTGGATAATCTGGAAACAGGACACGCAGAAGCGGTACATCCTGACGCAAAGTTCTATAAAGGCGATATTTCTGATAAGCCTTTCCTGAACGATGTGTTCCAGAAAGAAAATATCGAAGCAGTTATCCATTTCGCTGCTTATTCTCTGGTAGGGGAAAGCGTGGAAAATCCCCTGAAATATTATGAAAATAACTTGAGCAAAACAAGAGATATGCTGGAAGTTATGGTAGCCAACGGCGTGGATAAATTTGTGTTCTCTTCCACAGCTGCGACTTATGGTGAACCGGAACGGGTACCCATTCTGGAAAACGACCGTACAGAACCTACCAATCCTTACGGTGAAACAAAACTGGCAATGGAAAAAATGTTCAAATGGACAGGCAACGCAACAGGCCTGCGTTATGTATCCCTGCGTTACTTCAACGCTTGTGGTGCTCATGTCAGCGGCAACATCGGGGAAGCACATAATCCCGAAAGCCATCTGATTCCCCTGATTTTGCAGGTACCTAATGGTCAGCGTGAATTTATCAGCATTTTTGGCAATGACTATCCTACACCCGACGGCACATGTATCCGTGACTACATCCATGTAACAGACTTGGCAGATGCCCACATTCTGGCAGTGGATTATCTGCTGAAAGGCGGTCAGAGTGATATTTTCAACCTGGGCAATGGCGTTGGTTTCTCCGTAAGAGAAGTTATCGAAACCGCAAGAAAAGTAACAGGTCATCCCATCCCCGCTAAAGAAGTGGCACGTCGTGCCGGCGACCCCGCACAGCTCATTGCTTCCAGTGAGAAAGCGAAAAAAGTGCTGGGCTGGAACCCGCAGCATGACAGTCTGGAAGAAATCATTTCCACAGCATGGAATTGGCACAAAAATCACCCCAATGGTTTTTGAGAAAGGGGAAAGACATGGTATATAAAGCAATTCGAGATTTGGCGCTCTACGGCGTCAGAACAGGGCTCATTACAGAAGCGGATGTGCCTTATGTCATCAACCGTTTGATAGACGAAATGAAACTGGATGCTTATGAAGAACCAACAGGCGAAGCGGAAACAGATCTGGAAACCATCTTGGCTGTTCTGCTGGAAGATGCCTGCAAACGGGAACTGATTCCTGACAGCATCGTATATAAAGATTTGTTCGATACAAAACTCATGGGTGTTATGACACCTTTCCCCAGAGAAGTCATTGGGAAATTCCGTGAACTTCACGCAGAAGACCCGGAAAAAGCAACAGACTGGTATTATGACTTTAGCTGCAATACAGACTACATTCGCAGATACCGCATCAAAAAGGATATGCGTTGGAAAACCATGACAGAATATGGTGAAATCGACATCACCATTAACCTGTCCAAGCCGGAAAAAGACCCCAAAGCCATTGCGGCAGCAAAACTGGCTCCTCAGAGCGGTTATCCCAAATGTATGCTTTGTCGGGAAAATGAAGGCTACGCAGGTCGAGTGAACCACCCCGCCAGAGAAAACCACCGCATCATTCCTCTGCGTATTGCGGGAAATGATTGGTTCTTCCAGTATTCTCCCTATGTGTATTACAATGAACACTGTATCGTGTTCAATGGACAGCATGTGCCTATGAAAATCGACAGAAACGCTTTTGCGAAAATGTTCGATTTCATCAACTTCCTGCCTCATTACTTCGTAGGCTCCAACGCAGATTTGCCTATCGTAGGCGGTTCTATCCTGTCCCATGACCATTTCCAGGGCGGACGTTATACCTTTGCCATGGAACGGGCAGAAGTGGAACGGAAAGCAGTCTGCAAGGGCTTTGAGGACGTAGAAATGGGCGTTGTAAAATGGCCTATGTCCGTTATCCGCATTTCCCACAAAGACCATAATCGTTTGATTGACTGCGCAGATATGATTCTGAAAAACTGGCGTGGTTATACAGACGAAGATGCTTTTATCTTTGCGGAAACAGATGGGGAACCGCATAACACCATTACGCCTATTGCGAGAAAACGTGGCGACAAGTACGAACTGGATCTGGTACTGCGTAATAACATCACCACAGAAGAACATCCTCTGGGTGTGTACCATCCTCATAGCCATCTGCACCATATCAAGAAAGAAAATATCGGCTTGATTGAGGTTATGGGTCTTGCGGTACTGCCTGCCAGACTGAAAGAAGAAATGCAGTGCTTGAAAGAAGCTATCCTTTCCGGCGCTGATTTGGAAGCAGACGAAAAGACTAGCAGCCATGCCCAGTGGGCACGGGAATTCCTGAAAAAATATGATACTGTCACAGCGGAAAACCTGGACAGCATCATTCAGGAAGAAATCGGCTTGGTATTCGCGCAGGTTCTGGAAGATGCCGGCGTATATAAAAGAACAGCAGAAGGTCAGGCGGCCTTTGACCGCTTCCTGCGTTACTGCGGCGCGGAAATCTGATTCCTTCAGTAAAAATAAAATAACAGATAAAAAACAGAAGAGCAGGGGTGGAGAATCCCTGCTCTTCTGCTGTCTTGGAATATGTTATCAAATATTTGAAAGTAAGCTTTTATAATTGCATCATGCCAGACATGATGCAGCCGCCTTTGGCACCGCAGTCCATGACTTCCTGTAATTGTTTTTCATTGATTTTGATGCCGCCAATGGCGTAAACAGGAATGGATACCCTGCGGCAGACTTCTTCCAGAAAAACAAGTCCTCTGGGTGGAAGTCCTTTTTTGCAGTCTGTGGCATAAATATGCCCGGCGGTGATGTAAGTTGCACCTAGTTTTTCCGCTTCTTCCGCCTCTGCTGGTGCGTGAATGGAGGTTCCCACAAGAGAGAAACCGGAAAGTTCTTCTTTGTGGGCACGGAGCAGAGGAAGGGGCAGATGGATGGCGTCACAGCCCAGTTCTTTTGCTGCACGGAAATAGGTGTGCAGGATACAGGGAACGTTATGACGCTGACAGATTGCCAATACATCTTTTGCCAGAGCGGTGTATTCTGCTTCTGACAAGTCTTTTTCCCGCAGAATCAGACCTTTGGGATGGTGTTTGCAGATTTCTTCTATCTGTTCCAGAAAAGGACGTTTGCTCAATGTGCGGTTTGTCACCGCAAGAGTATGGGAAAACAAAGCATCATCATACATAGATATAATCGCTCATGACCGGCTGGAGATTATTTTTCAGCAGTGTGTCATAAACTTCCTGTACAGATCTGCCGTCATCGATCTCGAACTGGTCGTCTCCTTTCTTTTCGGTTTCCTCGGAATGTTCGCCAATACCGGTGCTGACACCTGCGGAAATTTTGGTGGCAGCAATGTTCACCAGATTGTCACGGACACGGGCACATTCTCTGCTGGAAATGGTGATGTTTGCGAAAGGCATGAACAGACGATACGCGCATACCACCTGTAAAAGCTGTGTTTCGTGAACATCCATGGGATTGATGCGGTCATTGTTGATGATGGGGCGCAGTCTGGGACAGGAGAACGCGATTTCCGCATGAGGATATTTCCGCTGAAGCAGATAAGCATGATAGCCTGTTGCGAAAGCGTCCTTGCGGAAGTCATCCAGACCCAGCAATGCGGCAAAACCAACACCACGCATACCGCCTTTCAGGGCACGTTCCTGAGCGTTCAGACGGTAAGGGAAAATCCGCTTGTGTCCTGCCAGATGCAAGGTTTCGTATTTATCAGAATTGTATGTTTCCTGGAAAACCGTTACATAATCGGCGCCGCATTCATGGAGATATGCGTATTCGTCGGAGTTGACAGGATAGATTTCCAGACCGATGACTTTGAAATATTTCTTTGCAATTTTGCAGGCTCCCCCGATGTATTGTACTGTGGATTTGCTGCGGCTTTCTCCGGTAAGAATCAGGATTTCCTGCAATCCTGTTTTGGCGATGGCTGCCATTTCTTTATCGATTTCTTCTGCGTTCAGCTGGGCACGGTTGATTTTATTGTGGTAGTTGAAACCGCAGTAAATGCAGTAGTTTTCGCAGTAGTTGGCAATGTAGATAGGTGTGAACATGTATACACTGTTACCAAAATGCTTTCTGGTTTCCACACGGGCTGCCTGTGCGATGTCCTCCAGAAAAGGCAGAGCGGCAGGGGAGAGCAGTGCTGCGAAGTCCTCAGGGGTACGGCTGTCATGGACCAAAGCACGGCGTACATCCGCTTCTGTGTACTTGTCGTAATCATAAGCTTCCATGGCCGCAACGACCTGATCCATCACATCGGATTCCAGCACTTCCATACCGGGCAGATAGGTCATGTGGTCAATGCGGTTTTTCTTTTGGTCTTCCAGAATTTCTTCACTTAAAATACTTTCGTTCAAATGTTCCTGACTCATGTTCTTTCACCTCTCAATCCTGCAAAAATCCTGTCAGCGGAGAAGATGCACTAGCGCCTTTTTCAAGGGTTCTGCCAAGACCTGCCAGATAAGCGCTGCGTCCTGCTTCAATGGCTTTTTTGAATGCTTCTGCCATCAATTCCACGTTTCCGGCGGTGGCAACAGCAGTGTTTGCCATGATGGCAGCAGCACCCATTTCCATGGCTTCGCAAGCCTGAGAAGGTCTGCCGATACCTGCGTCTACGATGATGGGCAGGTTCATTTCATCAATGAGAATCTGGATAAATTCTTTGGTACACAGACCTTTGTTGGAACCGATGGGAGCACCCAGAGGCATGATGCAGGCAGCACCGGCATTTTCCAGATCTCTTGCTACATTCAGGTCGGGATACATGTAAGGCATTACGATGAAGCCGTCTTTTGCCAGCATTTCTGTGGCGCGGATGGTTTCCTGATTGTCAGGCAGCAGATATTTGGAGTCACGCATGATTTCTACTTTGACAAAGTTCCCACAACCCAGTTCTCTGGAAAGTTTTGCAATGCGCACAGCTTCTTCCGCGTTTCTGGCACCGGAAGTGTTTGGCAGCAGGGTAACGGTATCGGGAATATAGTCCAGAATGTTGGCAAGGCCGCCTTCGTTGGCGCGGCGTACAGCCAGTGTGATGATCTGTGCTTCTGCTTTTTCCACACAAGCCTTTACCAGATCCAGAGAAAATTTCCCGGAGCCAAGAATGAAACGGGATGTGAATTCGTGTCCGCCTAAAATGAGTTTGTCATTGTTCTGCATGATAAAATTCCTTCTTTCTTCCAAAATCAGATATTATACGGTTTCTTCGCCCAGAAGCAGACGGGCGATCATATTGGATTCATGGGCAGCGCAGAGTGCGGCTCTGGGTGCCATGAGGCATTGTCCATGGGCGATATCAGTGGTTTCGTCGCCACAGAGATAAAAATTGCTGCCAATCTTTCGGGTATGAATGGTGTTGCTGCTGCCAAAGCCTGCCATGCCGGAAGCACAGACCAGTTTTTTCTGGGGAAAACATTCCAGTATGCCGTTGACAAACATCGCTTTTGTTTCTGCGTTGTCAAAGGCTTCGCAGATGATGTCCGCATCCGCAAAAAGGGTTTTCAGATTTTCGCTGGTCACTTTTACACAGTCTGTGGTGATGTCCAGATAAGGATTGATCTGGAGCAGCTGTTCTTTCAGAGCATCTGTTTTATACATGCCCACATGGCGCAGCAGATATTGCTGGCGATTCAGATTGGTCAGGTCTACACGGTCAAAGTCAATGAGGTGCAGATGTCCCACCCCAAGGCGTGCCAAAGCGAAAGCAACATTGGAACCAAGTCCGCCCAGGCCTGCAATGGCAACATGTCCGGCATCCAGCTTTTCCTGATAGGCTGCTGTGTGGCGTTCCACCAATGCTTCATAGATTTCTGTTTTCGTAAATGGATGCATCATCAGCCGCCTCCTACAAAACTGACAATTTCGATCTTATCGCCGTCATTAAGATATGTGGTGTCGTATTTGCTTTTGGGCAGGATTTCTCCGTTTTTTTCCACTGCGATGTATGTCCGGCGGTAGTTGTTTTCGTCCAGATATGCACCAAGGGTTTTCGGTGCGGACAAGGTCAATGTTTTTCCGTTAATGGTGATCATTCAGAAGCCTCCTTTCCAGCGGCGGCAAGAAAAAAGAGCTCACAAAGAAATACACCCGTGGTGGTGCACCCCTTCATGAACTCTTGTTCACTCTCAACGCTGCCAATATTCTGTTTCCGTAAAAAGTTCTGGCTTTGGTCTGTCTGTACGCAATAAAAATAGGGAGATGCAACGCATCTCCCGAAAATTCATTCTATCGATTCCTACGTTGGCATTATCCAAATCAGGTGTAAGGGTCGAAGCAAAACTTCCTCTCAGCCCAATTCATTGAGCTCCCCTGTTTTCTTTTTACGAGAACAGTATATACACGGATTCTGAAAATGTCAACAGGCAAAATGACAAAAAGCATAAAATTTTCGGAAATATGCACATAACTTTACATGTTAAAATGAGTCCATAACAAAGAGGAGGAATTTTTTATGTGGCACATGGAAGAAGAATTACAGAAAGAAGGGGTCAGCGTCAGCCTGCGGAAGGAAATCCAGAAGTTCAGGGAAAGTCATGGAGTGGATGCTTCTGTGGCAGGCCGTGTACCGGTACCCCGTTTTTTATATTATGGCAAAGAAATCTGGGAAGAAGCGGCAGCGGCGTTGTTATGTGGGGAAAACTTGCTGCTCTCCGGCCCGAAAGCAACGGGTAAAAATGTATTGGCAGAAAATCTGGCGGCGGCATTTGGTAGACCGTCCTGGGACATTTCTTTTTATGTAAATGTAGACGCCGCTTCTCTCATTGGGACAGATACATTCCGAGATAATCAGGTGGTGTTCCGTGAAGGGCCTATCAGCCGCTGTGCCCATATGGGTGGTTTTGGCGTGCTGGATGAAATCAACATGGCGAAAAACGAGTCTTTGGCAGTGCTTCACGCAACATTGGACTTCCGTCGTTCCATTGACGTGCCGGGGTACGACAGAATCCCTCTGCACGAAGCCACACGTTTTATCGCTACCATGAACTATGGCTATGCCGGCACCAGAGAATTGAATGAAGCTCTGGCATCCCGTTTTGTGGTCATCAATATGCCGGTTATTTCTGAGGAAAACCTGCGGAAGCTGCTGAAACGGGAATTCCCCACACTGAAAGATAAATGGGCGGAACAGTTTGCCGCATTATTTAGGGAGCTGGAAACAAAGTGCGATAACGCGGAAATTTCCACAAAAGCTCTGGATTTGCGTGGACTTATGGCATCCATTCATCTGATGGAAAAAGGTCTGAAAGCGGTTCGTGCGCTGGAAATGGGTATCATTAACAAAGCATTCGATCCCTTTGAACGACAGTTGGTGGCAGATGCCATTGCCGCAAGAATTCCCCAGGATCTGGACTATGGAAAGCTGTTTGGTGATCGCTGATGAAAAACAGAGAGATTGCGGAGCGTCGTGCCGTCAATCAGATTTGGAATGCTGCACAGGATTATTCTCTGCAGCCGGTGTATGTTGCCTTTGATGAGGATGGCGACGCGGATTTTTATTTTAATACGGTCATTGGTGCCGTATATCATTATTTTCAGTTTGAAACATTGGATAAACTATTTACATATCTCCAGCGCAGACAGGATGGGGAGCTGTATGTGGAATTGCTTTGGCTGGGGCTGGAAAACTGCGTCTTCGGCAAGGCGAAGGACGAACGCCCGGCTATGGCGGAACTGCGGCGGGCTTATGCGGAAAAATTTCTGGCAAGACCCAAAGACCATGTGGGAGAATCCTTGCTGTGGGATTTGAAACGTGCCCATTGTCAGCGTATATTGGGTCAGACGGATGATCTGGACGAAGAAAAACGAAAAATACTGGATGCTTTGGAATTTCCCGCAGACTGCAATACAGAACAGGTGACAGACCGCATGGATCGTCTGCTGAACCAGTATTTTTTCAAAGGGCATTTCAAAGAGTTTGAAGAACTTGGCGGTCATATCAGTGATTCTCCATTTTTCTGGCCGAAAGGTTGGGGAAAACGGGCAGGCGGTGCTTTGCGGCGCATCGACTGGGAAGGCAAAACCACAGAGGAAAAAGATTCCCTCATGGGAAAAGCAAGAAAGCTGTATCAGCGGCTGACATTTTCCAGACCCAGTGCTAAGGTGGTGCGTGCATATGTGGAAAGTTGTTTTGGAAAATCCATGTTTTCAACAGCGGAAATGGCAGAAATCGAAAAGAAACTCTGCACAGAAGCCCATCGGGAATGTCTGCTGCATTTCACTCGTGGTGAATTTACAGAAACAGGCGAGTTGACCAGAGAGGCGGCAGAACAACGGGAATTTGCTGAAAAACAACGAGAAGCCAATGAAGCTTATTTTCAGGCAAATGAAAGCCAGACCATGCTGGCAGTTAATAAACTGACAGAACGCATACGCAATGCCATATTATTGCAGCTGGAACCAACCGTATACCGCACCCGTGCCGGAAATCTGCTGGCAGGGAAAGTATGGCGGAACATCTATCTCCATGATGAACGAATTTTTGAAAAAACATCGGACAGCCAGCTGGATACCCTGACGGTGGATATTTTGCTGGATGGCTCTGCTTCCCAGCGAGAACAGCAGGCGAAAGTGGCAACACAGGGCTTTATCATTTCGGAAAGTTTGACTCGCTGCA
>CATZIM010000054.1 GCA_958420075.1 uncultured Clostridia bacterium
ATGCTGTTTCTTTTTTACACTTCTTTCAGTTCCACCAGACCCTGTTCATACATCCGCTGAAGAGATTTCAAAATCCCCACTTTTGCATGATACCAAGTCAAACCGCCCTGGAAATATACAGAGTAAGGCGCACGCAGAGGACCATCTGCACTCAATTCAATGGAAGAACCCTGTACGAAAGCACCTGCTGCCATAATAACATCACAGTTATAACCAGGCATTGCGTAAGGTTCAGGACGCACATAGCTATCAACAGGTGCAGCTGCCTGAATGCCTTCACAGAAAGCAATGAGTCTTTCCGGTGTACCCAGTTCCACTGCCTGGATGATGTCATGACGACTTTCTGCAAAAATAGCACCTTTCAATGCACCTGCTGCAACAGTAGGTGCCAGGAAAAATCCCTGATAGAAGGAACGCATAACATCCAGGCTTGCACCCACTTCCTGACCCAAACCAGGTGCAGTCAGACGATAAGCACAACGGTCGATACATGCTTTTTTACCGCAAATATATCCGCCGATGGGAGCCAGACCGCCGCCGGCATTTTTGATCAAAGAACCAACGACCATATCTGCGCCTACATCGGAAGGTTCTCTTGTTTCAACAAATTCGCCATAGCAGTTGTCAACCATACAAATTACATCAGGTTTTACGCTTTTTACAAAAGCGATCAGTTCACCGATTCGTTCCACAGAAAGTGTAGGACGCATTTTATAGCCTTTGGAACGCTGGATGGTCACCAGTTTTGTTTTTTCATTAATGGCTTTGCGGATATTTTCGTAGTCAAAAGATCCATCTTCCAACAGATCTACTTCTCTGTAGGAAACACCAAATTCTGCCAAAGAACAAGGGGATTCCCGCAAACCAATGACTTCTTCCAATGTGTCATAAGGTCTGCCTACAGGAGAAAGCAGTTCATCTCCGGGCAGCAGGTTTGCAGAAAGGGCAATTGCCAGAGCATGGGTACCGCATGTAATCTGAGGACGTACCAATGCTGCTTCTGTATGGAATGCGGCAGCATACACTTCTTCCAGCACTTCACGGCCTTGGTCGTTATAGCCATAACCAGTGGAACCAGCAAAGCATTCTGCGCTGACACGATGCTTCTGCATGGCTGCCAGTACCTTTGCCTGATTGTATTCCGCTACTACATCAATGGCTTCAAAGCGCTCTTTCAAATCTTTCAAAACCTTTTCGCCAAAGGCTTCTACTTCCGGGGAAATCCCCAGCATACCATAAATCTGTTCCATTTTTATTTACTCCTTTATACTTCTTGTTACATTCATCAATTCCACCCGTCCGCTATGGTCGGGAGATAATATCAAATCTGCTGTGCCCCTTTCTCCTGTCTGGGGCAGTACAACGGGAATCTGTTCCAATTTTTCGCCCTTCAGCAATCGCTTCACTTTAGGCGCATCCAGCAGAATGCCATAAGGCTCTGTACTGTCTTTCCATAAAGAAAACTTACAGCCGTTTTTCCATTCCGTACAGTAATAAGAACGGCTATTTTCCAAAATCTTACCTTTCCCGCAAAGAGGACATTTTCCAAGTCCCTGCACACGACTTCTTTTGCCTCTGGGTCGTTCCGCCTCAAAAACAACATCCTTTTTATGCTGTGCCGCATCGTCTACCAAAAATCGTACATACCGCCGAATGCTTTCCAGAAAGCGTTCTTCTGTCATTTTTCCTTTGGCAATGGAAGAAAGCCCCTTTTCCCATTTTCCTGTGGTCTGAGGAGAGCGCAGTTCTTCCGGCACAACGGCAATGAGTTTCTGTCCTTTTTCCGTGGGAACCAGCGTCTTTCCTTTTCGCATAATATATCCCACAGAAAGGAGCCGTTCAATGATGGCAGCTCTTGTTGCAGGAGTGCCCAGACCGCTGTCCTTCATCTGTTCTTTCAGTTCCTCATCCTCCACAAAACGTCCGGCGTTTTCCATGGCGGACAACAACGTACTTTCTGTATAGGGCGGTGGTGCTTTGGTTTTCTTATCCAGCACCTTGGTGCGCTTTGCAATGACAGGCTGCTGTTCCGTCAATGGCGGCAGCTGCTGTTCTTCTTCTTTTTCTGTCTTGTTTTTGCGGATTTCCGGCAGCAATGCTTTTTCCACAGCCTGCCACCCTTCCTGCAAAACGGTCTTGCCTTTTGACAAGAAGGTATCCAGTCCCACTTTTGTATAAACCTTTGTGGCTTCATACACATAAGCCGGATAGAAAACCGCCAGAAATCTGGCAGCCACCAACGAAAACACTTTGTTTTCCTCCGGTGTCAGATGGTCTGTCCGCAGACGGGTATCCGTAGGGATGATAGCATGATGGTCTGTTACTTTGCTGTTATCAATGATACGTTTTGACAATGGCAGTTTTTCTTTTGCCAGAACTTCCGCCGCATAGGGAGAAAATGCCGGCACATCTTTCAAACGGCCTAAAGTCTGTTTGATCTTCCCCACCATATCATCGCTGAGATAACGGCTGTCCGTTCGTGGATAAGTAATCATTTTCCGCTTTTCATATAAGGACTGGGCAATATCCAGGGTCTTTTTTGCGGAAAATCCAAATTTCCGGTTGCATTCCCGCTGCAGCTCTGTCAAATCATACAGCAGCGGCGGCAATTGGCGTTTTTCCTCTTTGACGATTTGAGAAACAATTCCGCGTTGTCCCTTCACTCTTGCCGCAATCTGTTCTGCTTTTTCCCGCAGATCCAGACGGGTATTTTCTTTTTCGTCGATCCAAAAACCGGTATACTGTTCAAAATCCGCCTGTACCTCAAAATAATCCTGAGGCACAAAGGCATCAATTTCTTTTTGTTTTTCTACAATCAGCGCCAGTGTTGGCGTCTGCACTCTTCCGATACTGAGCAACGCTCCATACCGAATGGTATAAGCGCGGGAAGCATTCATTCCCACCAGCCAGTCCGCTTCTGCGCGGCATCTGGCAGAATGATACAGCAGATCATAATGACTGCCGTCCTGCAAATGAGCAAATCCCTCACGGATGGCGGTCTCCGTCATACTGGAAATCCATAACCTCCGAAAAGGTTTCCGGCATTGGGTGATTTCATATATATACCGAAATATCAACTCTCCTTCCCGCCCACTATCCGTGGCGCAGATAATTTCGTCAATTTCCCGGCTGTGCATGAGTTTATGCAGCACCTTCAATTGACTGCGTGTTTTTTTGATGGCTTCCAGTTTCATAGAATCAGGAAGAATGGGAAGTGTTTCAAAATTCCATTTTTTATACTTCACGTCGTAAGCTTCCGGTTCCGCCAGAGTCACCAGATGCCCGATTGCCCAAGAAACCACGTAGTTTTCCCCAGTGAGATATCCTTCATTTTTTCCGGACACCCCAAGGGTTTTTGCGATATCCCTTGCCACAGAAGGTTTTTCGGCAATGACCAGTGTTTTTCCCATGTTCTTCCTCCTTTCTGCCACATTATTTCAGTATAGCATTCAGTATACGAAAAATCAAACAAAATCCACGGATTTCCCCTTTTTTCAAGACTTGCGCCCTTTTCGTTGACAAACAAGGCGCCTTTGCCTTACAATGGAGAAACACTAAGAAAACAAGTATGGAGGATTATTATGAGACCATATCAGATTATATCAGACAGTTCCTGCGACATTCCCGCAGACCTGCTGCCCAAATTAAACATTGGCATTGTTCCTTACTACGCAACATTTGACACCATCAATTACCATAAAGAACTGCTGGATCTGACACCGGAAGAATTTTACGACAAAGTAAAGGAAGCAAAGGTTTTCCCCAAAACCTCTCTGCCTCCCATTCAGGATTATATTGATGTATTTGAGCCCTACCTGAAAGAAGGGAAAGACATTGTCTGCATGTGTCTGACTGCAAAATTCAGCGGCTCTTTCCAGAGTGCAAACAATGCAAAGCAGATTTTGCTGGAAACCTATCCTAACAGCCGCATCGAAGTAGTAGACACTATCAGCGTTACCGGCACACAGGGTATGTTGGTATATGAAGCCTGCCGGATGCGTGACGCCGGATATGATCTGGACAAACTCCTGGAAACACTGGAAGTGCAGAAACAGACCACAAAAATCAACTTCACCGTTGATTCTCTGGACTTCTTGCAGCATGGCGGACGCGTAGGCAAAGCTGCGGCTTTTGCCGGCGCTATCTTGAACATCAAGCCCATCATCGTCATGAAAGAAGGCGAACTGTTCCCGGAAAGCAAAGTTCGCGGGCACAAAAAAGCACTGAAAACCATCTTTGATATGACCTTAAAAGAAATCGGCGACCAGAAGGATAAATACACCCTTTGTGTTATCCGTGCCGAAAAAGAACGTCAGGCTGTGGCTGAAGACCTTATTGCACAGTTAAAAGCAGAAGGATTTCAAGTTATGGATACCCCATGGCCTGTTGGTATCACCATCGGTACCCATTGCGGCCCCACAGCTGTAGGGATTTGTTATATCAAACAATACGAAAAACTGTGATCTTATTTAAAATCAGAACAAAAACTCCGAATATTCCTGCAAAGGAACTTCGGAGTTTTCTTTTTTGTAAAAAAATAGGCGGCTTTCTGAAGCCGCCTATTCTAGTTTTTTTTATTTATCTCTCAGCTGTGCACCCAGTTCTTTTGCCAGACCATCCAGAATTGCCTGCATGCTATCTGCAACGTCAGCGTCAGCCAATGTACGTTCTGCGCTGCGGAAAGAAATGGAGTAAGCCACAGATTTATAACCTTTTTCGATCTGTTCACCCTGATATACGTCGAACAGTTTTACTTCTTCCAGATATTCGCCGCCGTTTTTGCGAATTTCATCTGCAATCTGTTTTACTGTTACATCTTCTTTCACCAGCATTGCGATATCTCTGGTGATAGCAGGATATTTGGGCAGAGGTTTATAAACATTTACCATGTTGGAAGCTTTGATCAATTCTTCCATGTTCAGCACTGCCAGATATACTTTTGTGCCAATGTTGTAGTTCTTTGCAACGGTAGGATGCAGTTCACCAACGTAACCAACATTCACACCATCAATTACTACAGAAGCAGTTCTGCCGGGATGCATCCAAGGCAGTTCTGTTTCTACAGTATATTCTGCTCTCTCGCCGATACCCAGTACAACCATCAGATGTTCTACAACACCTTTGATGTCATAGAAATCCATTTTGCCATACATACCAACTGTCAGTGTAGGGATTTCGTCAGGCAGTTCTGTTACAGGAACAGCTTTAGGCAGATATACTCTTGCAACTTCGAAGATACCAGCGCTTTCATTTCTTCTGTTGTAGTTTGTAGACAGAGAGTTCAGAATACCGTTGATGGAAACAGTACGCATTACGCTGAAGTCTTCACCCAGAGGGTTGGAGATAGTAACTGTCTGACGCAGTTTGCTGTCTGCAGGAATCAGCAGTTTATCGAATACCTTAGGGCTTTCGAAGCTGTATGTCATACCTTCACACAGACCTTCTGCAACCATAGTTTCTTTTACCAGTGTTGTGATGTTCTGTGCATAAGTCTTTTTACCTACGGTAGGTGTACCGGAAGCCAGTGTGGGTTCAATCTTGTCATAACCATAGAAACGTGCTACTTCTTCTGCCAGGTCAGCCTGTGCTTCCAGGTCAGGACGGAATGTAGGAACAGTTACTTTATGGTTTACAGGGTCTACTTTCAGTTCAATACGTTCGAAGATCTGCTGCATTTCTTCTTCGGAAATGTCTGTGCCCAGGAATTTATTGATCCATTCAGGAGAGTAAGACAGTTCCCATGTTTCTCTCTTATTAGGATAGCAGTCTACAACGCCGGGAACAACTTCGCCGCAGCCCAGCATTTCAACCAGCTGTGCAGCTCTGTTAACAGCATCCATAGCCAGGTTGGGATCCAGACCTTTTTCGAATTTGCTGGAAGCATCTGTACGCAGACCAACTTTCTTTGCTGTGATACGAATGTTAGGACCATCGAAAACAGCGGATTCGAACAAAACAGCTTCTGCGCTTTCACTGATCTTGGAGTTTTCACCACCCATTACACCTGCGATTGCAACTGCTTTTTCAGGGTCGGAAATTACCAGCATGGAAGGATCCAGCTGACGTTCTACGCCGTCCAGTGTTGTGATTTTTTCACCTTCGTTTGCGTTTCTTACAATGATATGTCTGTCTTTGATGGTGTCAACGTCGAAAGCGTGCATAGGCTGACCCATTTCCAACATTACATAGTTGGTAATATCTACGATGTTGTTGATAGGACGAACCCCTGCGGCACGCAGTCTTTTACGCATCCAACGAGGAGAAGGAGCGATTTTTACATTTTTGATAGCTCTTGCCACATAACGAGGGCACAGTGTAGGATTTTTGATTTCTACGGAAATCAGATCCGCTGTTTTGCCTTCGCCTTCTTCTTTTACTGTAATTTCAGGAGGGCAATAAGGGATTTTGTATGTTGCAGCCGCTTCTCTGGCAATACCCAGAATGCTGAAGCAGTCAGGACGGTTGGAAGTGATTTCGTATTCTACTACATCATCTTTCAGATCCAGTACATCTGCAACATCTTTGCCCAGTTCTACAGGTTCAGGGAAAATATAAATGCCGTATTCAGGTGCTTCGGGGAAATCGTGTCTGTCAAAGCCCAGTTCTTCGATGGAGCAAAGCATACCTTCGGAAGCAATGCCTCTCAGGTCGCCTGTGTGAATTTCCTTGCCGCCTGCGATAACGGAATTATCCAGTGCAACAGGAACATAATCCCCAACTCTTACATTTGGTGCGCCGGTAACGATTGTCAGATCTTTGCCAGTGCCCACATCAATGGTGCAAACCACCAATTTATCTGCGTGGGGGTGTTTTTCAATGGCTTTGATATGACCTGTGACAATGTTTTTCAGTTCTCCTGCCATAGAAGTAGCACCTTCTACTTTAGAACCGCTCATTGTCATATCTTCCATAAAGTCTTTCAACGGTGCAGTCACCGCTGCATATTCTTTTAACCATGACATAGGTACATCCATGTTACTGATTCTCCTTTCAAATGCAAATACTCAAAAATCTATTAGAACTGTTTCAGGAATTTCATATCGTTTTCGAACAGCAGACGCAGGTCTGTGATGCCGTAACGCTGCATTGTAACACGTTCCAGACCCATACCAAATGCGAAACCGCTGTATTCGTCGGGATCAATGCCGCTCATTTTCAGAACTTTGGGATGTACCATACCGCAGCCCAACAGTTCGATATAACCTTCGCCCTTACATACGCGGCAGCCTTCACCACCACATGCGAAGCAGGTAACGTCCATTTCTGCACTGGGTTCTGTGAAAGGGAAATGGTGAGGACGGAAACGAACTTTTGTATCTTCCCCGAACAATTCTTTCGCAAATACAACCAGTGCGCCTTTCAGGTCACCCATGGTAATATTCTTATCTACAACCAGACCTTCCAGCTGATGGAACACAGGAGAATGGGTTGCGTCTACTTCGTCGGAACGGTAAACAGCACCGGGACATACCATACGGATAGGCAGCTTGCCTTTTTCCATGGTACGAACCTGCATAGGAGATGTCTGGGTACGCAGCAGGATATCGCCACCGATGTAGAATGTATCCTGTTCATCTCTTGCGGGATGGTTCTTAGGAATGTTCAGCGCTTCAAAGTTGTAGTAATCTTTTTCTACTTCAGGTCCTTCTGCCACTTCGTAGCCCATACCCATGAAGATGCTGCAGATTTCATCTGTAACGATGCTCATAGGATGTTTATGACCTTCTGCTCTTGCTCTGCCGGGCATAGTAACGTCGATTTTTTCTTTTTCCAGACGATGTGCCATTTCTGCAGCTGCCAGACGTACTTTTGCTTCATCCAGCATTTTTTCCAGATTCTGACGAACATCGTTTGCCATCTGACCGATGATGGGACGTTCTTCTGCACTGAGTTTGCCCATTTCTTTCAAAATGGCTGTCAGTTCACCTTTTTTACCAAGGTATTTTACTTTCAGATCATCAATGTCTTTCATTTCTTTTGCTTCCTGGAAAGCAGCCATGGCTTTTTCCTGAATGGCTTTTAATTTTTCCTTCATTGTCCTTTTCTCTCCTTTTTTCTATCTGATATTGATTGACGTTTCACTGCAAAAAAAATAGCCTTCAATCCCAATAGGGACGAAGACTTCCGTGGTACCACCCAAATTCCTGCTAACACAGGCACTCTAATGCGTAACGTGCATGAAACGGATTTCCCTACGCTTGCCATAGGCACTTCAGGAAATCGGCTCCGGTGGGAACTTCCGCAAACTCTCCAGACCAAAAACGCTTTCAGCCGATGACGTTTTCTCTCTGCGGCGGCGCATCTGCGTACTTTTCACCTTCATAGCCTTTCGACTATTTACAATGACCACATTATAACATACTGTAACAGAAAGTCAAGGGGGAACGCGGTTAGAAATTTTGATTACCATGCAAAAAAATACACGATTCTTTTATATTTTTATGACTTTATCACAATTTGCTTCTGCCCCTTGGATTTCGCCTTGCTTTTTGCATTCAAAACTGGTATAGTTATTGTCTGCGGTTTTTTTCCGCCATGCGCTTTAATCGGGAAGTTTTATCATTGCCAAAGCGCTGAAATATAAGTTTTGAGTCGAAAGAAAACATCTTTCAACGGGTTCTGTGGGTTTTCTTCGGCTTTGCAAAGAAAAAAAGAAAGGAAAATCACATGGAACATTTAAGATTTGAAGACATGCAGTTATCCAAAGAAATTTACCAGGCTGTACTGGATATGGGTTTTGAAGAAGCAACCCCCATCCAGTCCCAGGCAATTCCTCTGGTAAAAGCAGGCAAAGACATCATCGGTCAGTCTCAGACAGGTACCGGCAAAACAGCCGCATTCGGCATTCCCTGTCTGGAACGCATCAATCCCGATGATCGCCGCCTGCAAGCGCTGATTCTCTGCCCTACCAGAGAACTTGCCATTCAGGTCAGCGAAGAATTCCGAAAACTGCTGAAATACAAAGACAATATCCGCGTTGTGCCTATTTACGGCGGCCAGCCCATTGACCGTCAGATCTTAGCGCTGAAAAAAGGTGCGCAGGTTGTCATTGGTACACCCGGCCGTGTTATGGACCACATGCGCCGCCGCACACTGAAAATGGAAACCGTACAGATGATGATTCTGGACGAAGCGGACGAAATGCTGGACATGGGCTTCCGGGAAGACATCGAAACCATTCTGGTGAAGATCCCCGAAGACCATCAGACACTGCTGTTCTCCGCTACCCTTTCTCCTGAAATTCTGGACATCACCAGACGTTTCCAGAGAGACCCTGAATATGTAAAAATCGTTCGGAAAGAACTGACTGTTCCCAACATCGAACAGTATTACTTCGACGTAAAAGAAAAAACAAAACTGGAAGCTTTGACTCGTATCATCGACGTTTACATGCCTAATCTGGCTATGGTATTCTGCAACACCAAAAAACGC